>JAJRVC010000186.1 GCA_024277475.1 Deltaproteobacteria bacterium | reverse complement strand
GCATGGAAATCGTGAAACCGCTTTTGGTCAGTAAAAATGTTCGTTCCATCGCCAAGGTGGTTATCGGTACGGTGAAGGGCGACCTGCATGACATCGGCAAAAACCTGGTGGCCATGATGCTCGAAGGGGCCGGGTTTGAGGTGGTCGATCTCGGCATTGATGTCTCCGTCAGTACCTTTGTAGAGGCGGTTAAGAAAGAGCGTCCCTGCTTCGTGGCGATGTCGGCGTTGCTGACCACTACCATGGGCCAGATGAAAATGGTTATTGATGAACTGCAGATCGCCGGCTTGAGAGATCGGCTAAATATTTTCGTGGGTGGGGCACCGGTCAGTCAGAGTTTTGCAAAAAAAATCGGGGCCGACGGCTTTGGGCTAAACGCCGGCCAAGCTGCCGAACGGATGAAAGCCATGCTGCATTAATCGGTTTAATCGCTTGCTAAAAAAATCAAAAGAAAGGAGGTGTAAATCGTTCGACCAGTGAAGAGATATTTTCAGGTGGCTGAAACCCTGTGAATGGATGGATATTAATCGAAATATCTATTTAAACCTTTCATTAACATCAAACAAGGAGGAAGGATGATGAAGAAAAATCGTATACAGTTGATTGTCATGATGACTGCCGTTCTTTTTTTGGCAATGGTGTGTTTTCCGGCCGGTCAAGCATTCGCTAAAAAAAAGATTGTGATCGGTAAACTGGTTATTACCCTTGAAGCGGCCTATCATCAAATGGTTTCCTGGCATGCTAAAAATTATGCCAAAAAAATGTATGGCGCTGAAGTTAAGGTAGTTGACGGCCAAGGCAATCCTGATGTTATGACCAATGCCATTGATACGTTTATTGCTCAAAAAGTGGACGGCATTCTGATTCATGTCCCGTTTGACGGCGTTATGGTTGAAGCCATCAAAAAGTGTCAAAAATTGAACATTCCAGTCAGCACGACCTATGTAGAACCTTCGCTTAAAGTTGCACCCCATATTCAACAGATGGAAATCCCCGCATCTTTTGAAATGGGCAGAATTGCCGCCGCCAAATGGAAAGAATGGTACCCGGACAAGACTTGCTATGTTGCCGGGATCGGTTGGGGTGGCTTTCCGCATGTGATGAGGATGCGTTTCAATCCTTTTATGGAAGGTGTTAAATCCATTGATCCCAACGCCAAGATGGTCGCCAAATTACCCGGCAATTCATCCACTGAAGTCGCAATGCAAGTAACTCTGGATATGCTTCAAGCCCATCCTGAAATCAACATCATTCAGGGTGGTAACGACGAGCATGCCATGGGGGCTTTAGCCGCATGTGAACAGTTGGGTAGGGGTAAGGCGGTTAACGGGAAAAGTCTGACTGAAATCATTGTCGGCACCGACGGCAACGAGTCTGCATTCCTTAAAATATATGATACAACCAGTGCATTTAAAATCACCATGGCCTCACCCGCGAAGATAAATGCCTATGCCGAAATCGACAGTATGATGGCCATGATTGAAGGAAAGCTCGATCCGAAAAAATGGGTGGAAATAACCACTTATAATCTTCCGGTTTCCTACTGGACCACCCCGGTTAATGATGTTGAGTATTTCCTGATGGATAATATGAATTCCAATGCTAAATTAACCCAATAGAAATTTTTCCGTAGTCTTGAATCCGAAATCAGGGAATCTAATTGATTCCCTGATTTCTCGCACCCATTGGATGCGATCCAAATAGGCCCTTAGTCCGTCAATCTCTTGAGAGTTAAGGAGTCACAGCTGTTTTTCCAAGCGAATGCCGAGGTCTGAATGAAGATTTTGAGGCACCCATTGAGAGAAAGCCAATGATTGAACAATCCGCACGACAGTCAAATCAAATTACTCGCTTAAGCCGCCTACTGGATGCTCAGAAAGCAACACTGACAGGTGTTATCATCGCAGTTTTTATCTTTTTTACCCTATTTGCACCCAATTTCATGACCGCCCAAAATCTCATGTTTGTCATTCTAAAAGTCTCTACGATTATTATCGTAGCCACAGCAGCGACATTGCTTATGATTACCGGTAATTTCGATTTGTCGGTCGGTAGTGTTCTGGCCTTTAGCGGGATCATGCACGCTTTTATGGCCAAGCATGGCATCCCCAGTGGCTTATCAATTGTATTTGCAATTGGTTGGGGCATGCTTTTCGGTTATCTAAACGGTCTAGCGGTCGCCCGGCTTAAAATTACACCGGTTATCGCAACCCTGGCAACCATGTATATCGCGCGCGGGTTTGCTTTCCTTGTTGCCCGCTGGGACGGTGGTGCCAATATATCCGCCGGTTTGCCTCAGGATTTCAGCAGCTTCGGCCGGACAATGATTGGACCCTTACCACTGCTGGGTATTATCATGATCGTGCTGGTTGTCATTTTTATTTTTATTGAGCGTAAGACTGTATTCGGAAGGTTCATCTTCGCGATGGGCAGTAATCCGGATGCAGCCCGTCTTTCCGGTATCAATGTGCCCGGCATTATTACCTGGCTTTATATCATGACCGGGGCGTTTGCCGGCCTGTGTGGGGCGATTCAAACTTCACGGATCGGCATGGGATCGCCGCAGAATTTCAAGGGCTTCGAGTTTGATGTTTTAATTGCCCTTATCCTGGGTGGAACCAGTCTCAAGGGCGGTGAGGGTTCGATTATAGGAATGGTGCTGGGTGCTCTCATCGTCGGCGTAGCTGGTAACGGACTCAATTTAATGGGGGTATCGTCTTACTATCAGTTAGTTTTTAACGGCAGTATTCTCGTGTTCGCCGTGATGATATATCAGGGCCTTGGTAAGAAATTTCAATGAATTGACAGTGGGTTTTATCATTTTCCACGTGACTGGCGTAGAACCGCCGCCGTAAGCATGAAAAGCGGCTATCCAAATCGGAAAAGAAACTTTGTCTTTGGCCATTTTCATATGACGGGTTAACTAAAACAATGAACACCGAACATTGAACGTCCAACATCGAATAATGAATTCTGTCCATATTATAAAAATGGATAGGCAACACGCGGCGCAAGCGCTTGTTCTGCACAAGCAAATCTATTTTTCCGACTGGCTCGACAGGATAGAGAAAATAGCAGCTAAAAATTAATCCTGATAATCCTGTCTAAATAAATATTTCATGCGAGGAAAATCTTCATGGCAGAGGTAATCATTGATGCCAAACGTTTAGTAAAGCGTTTCCCTGGCGTTATTGCCCTGACTGATATCAGCTTTCAGATTCATAAAAATACGGTGCATTGCCTGATTGGTGAAAACGGGGCCGGCAAGTCGACCTTTATCAAAATATTAACCGGTGTCTACCAGGCGGATGAAGGTGAGCTTCTATTAAACGGCAACGTCTATAAGCCCAAAAATATCAGGGAATCCCGCAAAGCCGGAATTACAGCTATCTATCAGGAGCTTAATGTAGTCGATGATTTAACCGTTGAAGAAAACCTCTCCCTCGGCAAGGAAAAGCACAGATGGGGGATTGTTCAAAAAATGTCCGATTTCGGCAAAGTTTCCTCTATCCTCAAGGACTTGGATCCACGCATTAATTTAAACCAGAAGGTTGGAACACTGAGTGTGGCTCAGAAGCAGGTCATCGAAATCGCCAAAGCAATTTCTTCGGATGCTAAAATCATCGTCATGGATGAACCCACCGCGGCTATCAGTGAAGACGAGGTCCGGCGGCTTTTTGAGATCATCCTTGTCCTTAAACAACAGGGTGTTACCGTTATTTATATTTCCCATCGCTTAAGTGAGATATTTGAAATCGGTGATTATGTTACTGTTTTCCGTGATGGGAAGATGATCAACACCCTTGCAGTGGAGGAACTTAATCATAGCGGCAGCAGCCGGGCTTCAGTTGAGCTGGTCAAAATGATGTTGGGCAAAGTCATTGCCGAACACTACACGCCCAACAAAATCGATTATCAAACCAAGGTACTTCAAGTACAAAATATCAGCAATAATAGGCTTAGAAACGTTAGTTTTGATCTTCATAAAGGAGAGATTCTCGGTTTTTACGGCCTGGTGGGATCCGGCAAAACCGAAACCGCCCGGGTGCTTTATGGGCTGGATCCTTTCGAAGGCAAGATCACGATCAAAGGTAAGGAAGCCCGGTTGGGCAGTGTTCGCAGGGCGATAAAATCCGGCATTACCCTGATTCCTGAGGAGCGGCGCGCAGATGGTATTTTCGGTCTGTTGGCAATTCGCGAAAATATACCCATCATGAAGATGAGCAATGTGCTCAAAAATGGGATTATCAGCCGGTTTAGGGAGCGTAACCTGGCCCGAAGCTATATGCAAAAATTGCGGGTGGCTGCCAGGAACGAGGAGCAGAGCGTGTCATTTTTAAGTGGCGGCAATCAGCAGAAGGTGGTTATTTCAAAATGTCTTAATAGTGAGAGCAGCATTTTCTTAATGGATGAACCGACCCGTGGTGTGGATGTCGGTGCCAAAGAAGAAATTCATAATATCATTCGTGAACTGTCTAAAGAGGGGTGCTCGATTATGGTTTTTTCGAGTGAACTGCCTGAAATCGTCAACCTGTGCGATCGTATCATTCTAATGTATGAAGGCGAAATTCGCGATGTTTTAAAAAATCACAAAGATATTGACAGCGAGGAAATTATGCACATCATCACCGGCGGCAAAGGGGCGCACCATGATTAAGGCCGCTTTGAGAGGAGTCACGCAAAAACAGGAATTTGTCCTTTTAGCTATCCTATTGGTTATTTGCACTGTGTTTGCTATTATAACGCCTTTTTTTCTAAGTACCTATAATATCGGCAATCTGTTAAGAGCGGTAAGCATGATTGTGATTGTGGCCTGTGGCGGTACCCTGTTAATGATGACCGCTAATTTTGATTTGAGTACGGGCGGCAACCTCATCTTCACGAATATTATTTTTGCACTGACCTGTCTGGCCGGTATGCCTGTCGTATTTGCACTGGGCATAACGATTCTGTGCGGTTGTGCGATCGGTGCCATAAACGGTATCCTGGTGACCCGATTTTCGGTGACACCCTTTATCGCGACCCTCGGGACCTGGTTTGTATTCAAAGGCTTTGCCAAAGCGATCACCGGCAATAATGAAATCAAGGCCGGTTTACCTAAAAATTTTGACTTTCTGGGTCAGGGGTACATCGGACCCATTCCGATGCCGATTATTTTTTTGGTGGTGGTGGTGGTTATCTTTTTATTCCTTGAAAAGAAAACACTGCTCGGGAAATACTCCATGGCCATCGGCGGTAATCCAACGGCGGCCTATCTATCAGGCATTGACAGTAATAAAATAATCTTTCTACTCTATACCATCACCGGTGGTTTGGCCGGTTTGGCCGGCTCTATAGCGGCTTCACGCATCGGCAGCGGTAATCCCCGCATGGGTGACGGATTTGAATTCGACGTCATTATTGCAATTATTCTTGGCGGAACACGCCTGTCCGGCGGTCGGGGGACTATCCTCGGCACACTCATCGCGGCTTTGATCGTCGCTGTTATTGGGAGCGGGCTCAACATGCTGGGCATGTTATCTTTCTGGCAGAAAGTACTTAAAGGCGCGGTCCTTGTTCTGGCGATTTTATTGAATGAGAAGTTTGGAAAATGAAAAAAGGAGATCTCATGGAACCATTAATCAATCCGGAAGAAAAAAGACCCATCGTTATTATCGGAGCTGGAGGTATCGTCAATGATGCCCATTTACCTGCATACAAGCTTGCTCGATTCGAGGTTGCCGGAATTTATGATCTTGACAGAGAAAAGGCCGAGCTCACTGCGAAAAAATTCGACGTTCCCGTGGTGTGCGATTCGTTAGCCGATCTTGTGGATCTTGCTCATAAAAAAAATTGTGTTTACGACATGGCCCTGCCGGCATCTGCTATCATTCCAACCTTGGAGCAACTGCCGAATGACATCGGGATTCTGATACAGAAACCCATGGGTGAAAACCTAAAAGACGCAAGACAGATTCTTCATATTTGCCATCAAAAAAACATTACGGCAGGTATTAATTTCCAGCTGCGACATGCCCCCAACATTGCGGCAGCCCGAAAAATGGTAGCTGAGGGACGGATCGGGGAAGTGCATGATATCGAAGTGCGGGTAAATGTATTTACTCCTTGGAATAATTGGAAGTTTCTATTTGAAATCCCCAGGGTAGAGATATTATATCACAGTATTCATTACATCGATTTGATCCGGAGCTTTATGGGTGATCCGGAATCGGTCTATGCCAAAACAATTAAACACCCCAAAATGGCGGAACTGGCATCTACCAAATCGTCTATCATTCTCGATTATGGAGAACTGAAACGGGCAACCATCAACACCAATCATGGCCACGACTTTGGGCCTGAAAAGCAGGAATCGTTTGTGAAAATTGAAGGCACGAAAGGCGCCATTAAAATGCAATTGGGTGTTAATCTTAATTATCCCGAGGGGCTTCCGGATACATTTGAATACAGTATCATTTCCGAAGGAGATAGCTGGCAGACGCCGGACGTAAAGGGAAACTGGTTTATCGACGCTTTCCCCGGCCCTATGGCAGGGTTAATGAAAAAAATGAAAAATCCTGAATACACCTATATCAACAGCGTGGAGGATGCCATCCATACGATGGAAGTCGTGGAGGCCTCTCACCTTTCCAGCGACCGAGGCGGTACGAAATTGAGCGAAATTTGAGGTGGCCGCAAAAAGGCACAAAAAACACAAAAAAATTTAACACTTTATAATTTCTATAGGTTATGAGATCGAAATTCAAAAATTTTGACTTTTTACGAGACTGTCAAATCTAATTCAGTACCATTATTTTACAATATATGGATTTAACTGGAGGAGCTCAATTTTATGCCTGATTATAGCGATCTCATAAACCTGGTCAGAGGACCGCTGCCGGAAAAACCACTGCCCTGCATCTGGGATTTTTTCCCGTGTCACGCCGGTGCAATCGGTAATGTCACCAACTTTTTGGAGTATTACTTCGATGTCGATGAAAAATTACGTCTGCAACAGAAACTCCAGCAACTCCTGCCTCAGGCGCTGATTTTGCCGGGAGTCTTTCCCGATTTCGGTGTCATAATCGAAGTCTCCGCATTCGGTGGGCAGATCAGATGGTTTGAGCACGGGGCGCCCTTCATTGGAGAAGCAATTCGGGATTTGAGGGAAATCGACACACTAAAGATGCCCGAAGTCGGTCTTGCGGGTTTAATGCCCTTAGCGCTGACACAGCGAGAAATCATGCGACGGAAACTAAAAGAGCGAGGCAAGGAGATAGAACACTGGGGCATGTCCATGGGCCCGGCCGAAGTGTCCGGTTTGATAATGGGTTATCAGAATTATTACTTCGGAATGTTTGACGATCAACAGCGTATTAAAAACCTTATGGAAATTGTCACCGAATTGATCATCGAATGGTTGCACAAGCAGGAGGAAGCATTTGGAGGGCTGGATGTGATGTGCGTTGGTGATCACGTTTGCAACCAGGTTAGACCAGATCAGTTGGCGGAATTTATACTGCCGTATGAAAAAGCTATTTTCGCAGAATTTCCGCAGGTCGTAAAGATTTATCATAATGAAGGGCGGCACGTGGATGAACAAATTTCGATGATTCTCGATTTTGGAGCGGATATCTGGCACTTCGGTAGCGATCAGCACGACCTATCAGAGCTTTACTCTAAGGTAGGTGACAGAATTGTGCTATTTGGCGGTATAGATCCACACGGAGTAATGCGATTTGGGAAACCGGATGAGGTTCGTGATGAAACCCTGAAAGTTATAAAAGCATCTAAAAACAGACGTTTGCTGCTTTCTACAGGAACCGGCACCACTCCGGAGACTACACTGGAAAATCAAAGGGCCATGATAGAAACTGTGGCCGCAGCATAAATCGCACCTAAGTTCAATATGCAGAGGAACTGTTAAATGAAGAAAGCTGATGTTCTGACGATTCGACTGAATGCAGAGGATAATGTTGTCGTTGCCATGTGCGAACTTGACCCGGGTCACCGGATAAATAATGAGAAACTAGTTACACGAGATCCAATTCCCGCCGGCCATAAAGTGGCTACCGCAGATATTCGAAAAGGAGATTATGTCCGCAAATACGGTCAGATAATCGGTGTTGCGTCCTTAGATATCCATGCCGGTGATCATGTCCACACCCATAATGTCGATTTGTCGGAATTCAGTCGTGATTATTCCGTCGGTTTGGCCGTTAGGCCCACCATACTTATACCGGAGAATGAACAGGCCACTTTCAGCGGTATCGTGCGCGATGACGGTCGAGTGGCGACCCGGAACTACATCGGTGTACTGCCCAGCGTTGCGTGTTCCGCGTCTGTCTGCCGTCACATTGCCGACGCCTTTACAGTTGAGATTATGGCCGAGTATCCCAATGTGGACGGTGTTGTCGGCATCACCCAGACCTCCGGATGTGGCGGACCAGCCTACGGTGAAGGGTTCGATATTATACAGCGCAGCCTGGCCGGTTATGCCCGGCATCCGAATTTCTGGGGGGTGCTGCTTGTCGGTCTGGGCTGTGAAGTCAACCAGATAGATCTGATGCTCGCCAACATGGAGATCAAGGCGGGATCCCGGCTGCAAACATTTACCATTCAGGACACCGGCGGCACCGAACAGACTATCAAACGGGGTGTCGAGGCCATCAAATCCATGTTGCCCGAAGCCAACCAGGTGAATCGGCAACCGGTTTCAGCCGCCAATCTCGTTCTGGGAATGGAGTGCGGAGGATCGGATGCTTATTCCGGCATTACCGCCAATCCGGCCTTGGGAGCGGCCGCCGACATGGTGGTCCGCAACGGCGGAACAGCTATTTTGAGTGAAACTACCGAAATTTACGGAGCCGAGCATTTGCTGACCCGTCGGGCAATCACTCCGGATATTGCAACGAAGCTGATTGATTTAATCCACTGGTGGGAAGGGTACACAGAAAGACACGGTGCCATGATTAACAACAACCCATCGCCGGGCAATAAAACCGGCGGTTTGACCACTATCCTGGAGAAGTCGCTCGGGGCCGTGGCTAAGGGGGGGACAACAAACTTAATGGAAGTGTACCGCTATGCTGAAATCGTCCGTAAAAAAGGTTTCGTTTTTATGGATACCCCCGGTTATGACCTTGTCTCGATGACCGGGATGATTGCCGGCGGCGCCAACATTATCTGTTTTACAACCGGGCGCGGTTCCGTCCTGGGTTGCAAGCCTACGCCGGTGATCAAACTGGCATCGAACTCGGATATGTTTCAAAGGCTTTCCGGAGATATGGATATCAACTGTGGCTCAATTGCCGACGGCGACAAGAGCTTGGCGGAGATGGGGGCGGTTGTTTTTCAGGAAATCCTGGATACTGCTTCCGGGAAGAAGACCAAGAGCGAGGCCTTCGAATTTGGTGATAACGAGTTTGTACCGTGGCATATCGGCGCAGTCCTATAGAAACAATAATTCCTGCCAAAATGCCAACTTACTGTCCCATCTATGAAATTTTGTTTGTTCTGCATTTATGACTTGACTTAAGTATTTATTAACTATATTAAGAAATACAAATATATCAAATCCGATTTCATTTCTTTTTTTCATTTTATCTTTTCTATATGACCAACCCCTATCGGGAATGCGCCATGGATATCGGAAAAAGAATAAAAAAATTCCGAAAGGTGAATCGTCTGACCATCAAACAGCTCGGTGACAAAGTCGGCGTTACACCATCCTACATCAGCCAGCTTGAAAATGACAAGGTCAACCCCTCCTTAGGTACGCTTAAAAAAATTGCCAATGAGCTGAAAATCAGCATGATCGAATTCTTCGAGCGTGACCTTGAAATGGATAATATTATCGTTCGCAAGGCCGAAAGAATCGATTTCAGCTATCCAAACGGAAAATTTCGTTCGCAATTACTCGCTTCCAATATCGCTTCAAAGGCAATGGAACCGATATATACCATTATCGATCCCGGCGGAGATACAATAGAACCTTACAAGCACATCAACGGCGGTGAAGAGTTTGGTGTTATTATCAAAGGAAAACTTATTCTAAACGTGGATGGGAAAGATTATCATCTTGATGAGGGTGATTCGTTCTACTTCAAATCCGACATTCCTCACCGCTATTCGAATCCGGGTAAAATTACGACTGAAATCGTTTGGGTTATAACTCCTCCAACCTATTAATTAGAAAAATCGATTACGGCATTATCCTTTTTCGCTGCTTTTTATATTTGGCTGATGTCAAACTGCATAACCCCCCATGTTGAGGTAAGTCTGAACAATTTAAATTATTTCCGGTTGTTCGGCCCAGGATGATAAATGGAAAAATCAGAAGAACAAATATTGAATTGCATAGATACTCTAGCGGATGACATTTTAGATTTTACTTGTCGGCTCGTGGCTGAACCCAGTACGTTAAATAATGAAGCCTCGGTCACGGCGCTTATGGAGGCCGAACTGAGCAGGCTTTCTTTTGAGCCTTTCCGGGTTTCCATTGACCCGGCTAAACTTTCACAGCATCCAGGGTTTGCACCGGTACCCTGGGCCTATGAAGGACGATACAATGTAGCCGCCCAAAGAAAGGCCAGTGCTGAAGGGGGCCGGAGCGTTATTTTTAACGGCCACCTGGATGTGGTCAGCGCTGAACCACGGGGGCTTTGGGATAATGACCCATTCGATCCTCTTGAGCAAGACGGCTGGCTTTATGGGCGGGGTGCCGGAGACATGAAATCAGGTGTGGCCGCCATGACGTATGCTGTTAAGGCTGTTGAAAACGCCGGCTTCGGGTTTAAGGCGCCGGTTACGATCGAGGCTGTCATCGAGGAAGAGTGCGGCGGCAATGGAGCCCTGGCATGCGTAGCTACCGGCCATGAGGCTGAGGCGGTCCTTATTCCGGAACCGATGGGCCTTGCTATTCTGATTGCCCAACTGGGTGTCCTTTGGTTCAAGGTCAGCCTCGACGGTGTCCCCCGGCATGTGCATGAAGCCCAGGCCGGGGTCAATGCAATCGAAAAGTGCATTCCCCTGATCACCGCTCTGCGAGTTCTGGAGACCGAAATGAATCATGAAGTCCATCCGGTTTATAAAGACATCCGGCATCCGATTAATTTGAATATAGGCATTATCAAGGGGGGGGATTGGCCGTCTACCGTACCGGCGGCAGCCGAGTTTCACTGCCGCCTGTCTTTTTTTCCCGGAAAAACTTACGAGCAGACACAACGGCGGATTATTGACACGATCACCTTGGCGACCCGGCAGGATCCCTGGCTGGCAGAAAATCCGCCCCAGATCGAGTTTTATGGGTTTAGATCGGAGGGGCATGTCGAGGATCGCAGCCAGCCGGCATTCATCACACTGGACGGCTGTCACCGTGATATGTTCGGCCAAAACGCAGATGATTCGATTTCCACTGCAACCACGGATGTGCGAGCGTATCATCATTATACACAAGCTCAGGCAACCTGCTACGGACCGGTGGCGGAAAATATCCATGCCGCCAATGAGAGAGTAAAAATTGAAAGTGTCATTCACACAGCCAAGGTCTATGCCCTGTTCCTGGCGCGATGGTGTGGTCTCGTAGAATAAAGAGAATAAATCCGGCAAACCTCCAGGAAGCGATTCAGCCGGAGTTTGCATAATATTGCGGCGAGAATTTGTGTATAATTCAAGGCCGGTTAATGCTACCGACCGACTACTCAACCCCAACCAAGAAAGGAGGAATGCTGATGTCACATTTAATTCCAAAATTAAAACCCATGGCAAGTCGATCGCCCGGAGTGGTCAGTATGATGCTCGTGGTTTTGACCCTATTCGTTATGATCGCCGGTCCATCCCAGGCGGCCGGCAAGCGCGGCGGGGTGCTGCGTATGACCATGCCCACTGATATGACCCAGATAGATCTGCACCAAACTTCAGCTGAAATCGACAACGGTGTATTGGGCATGACCGTCTATGAGACTCTCTTTACCTATGACGACAAGAATAATATCAAACCCTTCCTGGTCGAAAGTTACGAGTTCAGCAACGACGGTCTGTTGTTGACCCTGAATCTCAAAAAGGGAGTAAAGTTTCACAATGGAGAGGAGATGACAGCCGAAGATGTCAAGTTTTCCCTCGACCGGGTTCGAGACGACAAATTACCCGGATTCCATGTTAACAATCTTAAAAGGGTTACGGAAGTCAAGATCACAGGTCCCTATCAGGTGCAACTGGTGCTCTCGGCCAAGATGGCCAACCTCCTCAACTACCTGGCCACTAACGTAGGAACTATTGCCATCATGTGCAAAACGGACATGGAAGCCAACGGTAACAAGGTCGTTAAGCCGATCGGTACCGGTCCTTATAAATGGAATCAGTGGGTCAAAGACAGCAAGGTCGTTTTGGACCGCTTCGACGGTTATTCCTCGGCTGACGGGCCGGTGGACGGTATGCTGGGCAAAAGGTACCAATACTTTGATCGGCTGGAATATTATGTCATGAAGGAACCCTCAACTCGCATTATGGCGCTTGACAAAGGCGATGTTGATTTTACATCGGTTCTGCCTTACCACATGATCGACGATCTGAAGAAGCGCGATGATATCACCGTATACAGCGCCTTGCCCCCGGATGCTGTCTGGTATATGTTCTATGTCAATTTTAACCACCCCATCCTGGCCGACGTCAATTTTCGCAAGGCTATGGCCTATGCTTTGGACCGAAAGGAAGTCACTAAAGCAGCCGTTTGGGGATACGGAACCCCCACTTTTTCGGTTATCTCTCCCAAACTGCCGGCGTACACCCCGGATCTGGAAAAGATGGCTCCAAACTATAATCCCGATAAAGCCAGGGCCTTCTTGAAGAAGAGCAAGTACAATGGTGAGAAACTCAAAATTCTGACCTCCAAAAACTATACTCCCATGTACGACCAGGTTGTAGCCGCACAGGCTATGTGGGCAGCAGTGGGCATCAATACCGAGATCGAAGTCGTGGACTGGGCTACGCACCTGGCCAGGTGGAAAAAGGCTGACCACGAAATTCTTTCCTTTGCCATGATCGGCCGTATGGACCCGGTAGCCCAGACCTGGAATTTAAGTTCGGGAAACTTCTACGGCTATAAAAACGAAAAAATCGACGAACTTCGCGACAAGATGAACGCCACCGTGGATCTGGAAGAGCGCAACCGCCTTTTCAGGGAGATCTACAAGATTACCTGCGATGAGGTGCCCTATATGATCAATTTCTACATTAACAACACCTTCGCTTTTAAGAAAAACGTCAAAGGTTTCACCGATTACGACGCCTTCAGAACGAGGTTGTGGAACATGTATTTCGAGTAGTGAACACCTGAACAGGAACCGGCTCTTCCGGAGCCGGTTCCGTGTGAAAATACAAAATGCGCAAATACATCGTTCGGCGGTTGCTGTCCATTATTCCGGTGCTCTGGCTGGTCTCGGTCATGATTTTCGCTCTGATTCATCTGGTCCCGGGTGATCCTGTCCTGGTCATCCTGGGTTCGAGTGCCGAGCAGGAGCAGGTTGAGTTGATGCGACAGCGTCTGGGGCTGGATCAGAATATAGTAATCCAGTATTGGAACTGGTCTACTGCACTACTTCGGGGAGATTTGGGGATCTCGATCATCTCCGATGAGCCGGTTGCAAAACTGATCTGGGAACGGATGCCGGTGACCATCTCTATCGCGACCGCCGCCCTGCTTCTTTCTTTGACAATCTCCCTGCCGACAGGAATTATAGCGGCCTTGAGGCATAATACATATACCGATTACATTTTTATGGCTCTGGTGATTCTGGCCGTTTCCGTGCCATCTTTTTGGTTGGCGTTGCTGTTGATGATGTTGTTTTCTGTCCAGCTGAAACTACTGCCCATGATGGGCTGGGTGTCGATTTTTAATGATTTCTGGCGAGGTGTTCAATATCTGATACTACCGGCCACTTCACTGGCTTTCATTCTGGCCGCCATTGTGGCCCGTATGACACGCTCATCCATGCTGGAGGTGCTGCGGGAAGATTTTATCGTCACCGCCCTTGCCAAGGGAACGCCAAAACGCTTCATTGTTTTCAAGCATGCTCTGAAAAACGCCTTTGCGCCGGTATTAACCATCATTGGTTTTCAGGTTGGATTCCTTTTGGGCGGAACGGTGGTCATCGAGGATATCTACTCTATCCCGGGGGTTGGCCGCCTCATCTTCAGCGCCATCAGTAACCGGGACTATCCGGTTGTTCAGGGTTGTATCCTCATGGTGACGGCGATCTACGTCTTGGTTAACGCGGCCGTCGATATAGCCTATGCATACTTTGATCCCCGGGTGAGCTATGATAAATAGAGGACCCTTGTGCTGATCAAAAGATTCTTAAGAAACAAGCTGGCTCTGCTCGGTCTGGCGGTTGTTGTTTTTGTTGTCCTGATCAGCCTGAGCGCAAGCATTGTAGCCCCCTTCGACCCTTTGAAGTTATCCCTTTCCAACCGGATTGAGGCCCCATCCGGTGAACACCTTTTTGGCACGGATCACTTTGGAAGAGATATATTGTCAAGGGTTCTATATGGAGGACGGGTATCGTTGTGGGTGGGCGTGATGTCCGTCATACTCGCCGGTATGGTCGGTATAATTCTCGGTGCGGTCGGAGGGTATTTCGGCGGCAGGATCGACTATGTCATCGTACTGATCATGGATGCTCTGATCTCATTTCCCAGCGTGCTGCTGGCCATCGGGTTGATGGCTGTCATGGGTCCGGGGGTCAAGAATATTATCATCGCCATGGCTTTGGTTGGAGTTCCAACATACGGTCGCGTGGTCCGAGGCTCGGTCCTGTCCATCAGGCAGAAGGAGTACATCGAGGCGGCCCGAAATGCCGGGTCCGGCGATTTGAAAATAATTTTCCTGCATGTCCTGCCCAACACCATGGCCCCTCTTATCGTGGTCACCACTATCGGCGTGGCTAACGCCGTACTCATCGAAGCGGCGCTGAGCTTCCTCGGGCTGGGCGTACCGCCTCCGGCTCCGAGTTGGGGTAACATCCTGTCCGATGGCCGCAATTTTATCTCCCAGGCACCGTGGCTGACTATTTTTCCCGGTCTGGCCATCACTCTCAGCGTTCTGGGCTTCAATACCATGGGCGACGGACTGCGGGACGTGTTGGACCCCAAGCTGAAACAATAATGGATATGTTAGATAATTTTGAGATAACCGCCGGCGGAACCAGGACTCCCATTCTGGAAGTGAGCGACCTCTCGGTTTCCTTCCACCTTCTGGAAGGCGTGATTCCGGCTTTGGCCGGAGTGGATCTGGTACTCAATCAGGGTGAAGTGTTAGGTGTTGTTGGAGAGAGCGGCTGCGGCAAGTCGGTGACAGCCAAGGCGGTCATGCGCATCATCCCTACACCGCCGGGCAGCATCGACTCGGGCCGGGTCCTGTTCGAGGGACGTAATCTGCTAACTCTTTCCGAGGAGGAAATGGAGGGCAACCGGGGCAATAAGATTTCAATGATATTTCAAGAGCCCATGACCAGCCTCAACCCGGCCTTCACAGTAGGCGACCAGGTTGCCGAAGTTTTTCGATTTCACCGCGGGATGGGCCGCAAGGAGGCCTTCGAGCGTGCCGTGGAGGAATTAAGACGGGTCGAAATTCCGGATCCCGCCAGACGTGCCCGAAACTATCCCCATCAGCTCTCAGGCGGCATGCGCCAGCGGGTCATGATAGCCATTGCTTTGGCCTGTCGCCCGCGGATACTTATTGCCGATGAGCCGACCACGGCCCTTGATGTGACCATTCAGGCCCAGATTCTCAACCTTATCGGCCTGCTCCAGGCCGACATCGGCATGTCGGTTATTCTAATCACCCACAATCTGGGCGTGGTGGCCTCCATAGCCGACCGGGTGGTGATCATGTATGCCGGTCGGGTGGTGGAACAGGGGACTGTAGAAGACATCTTCATTCACCATCACCATCCATACACCCACGGCCTTTTGCGCTCCGTACCCCGACTGGACCGCCCGACCGATGATCTCATGGAAATCAAAGGCATCGTACCCAGACTGGATGATTTGCCGGCGGGCTGCGCTTTCTCAACACGGTGTGAGCAGGTGAGGGATCAATGTCGTCAACTGGAGCCCGAACTCAAAGCGATCAGTCCGGTCCACAGTTCGCGGTGCTGGTTGGAGAATACGCCATGGTAAATATGGGCGCACAGAGCCGCCGCTTGATAACCGCACCTTTGCTCAAAGTGGAAGGCCTGAAAAAATATTTTCCCCTGGGACGACGCTCCCTGTCTTCCAGGGGGCCGGTTGTCAAGGCCGTGGACGGGGTCTCTTTTGAACTTGACCGGGGACAGATCCTGGGGCTGGTCGGCGAATCAGGCTGCGGTAAAACAACCACCGGCCGGACTTTGTTGCGCCTGATCGAACCCACGGGCGGTCGGGTTGTCTTTGACGGAACTGATGTAACGAAGGTAAAAGACATGAAGACGCTACGGCGACGAATGCAGTTCGTTTTCCAGGACCCATACAGTTCGCTGGATCCGCGCATGTCTATCTTCCGCATTTTAAAGGAACCCATCGACAATTTTCTGGGCCGTTTGAGCCGGAGTGAGAAACGGGATAGGGTGTCGCAAACTTTGAATAAAGTTGGGCTTACGGCTGATCATATGACGCGTTTTCCGCATGAATTCTCCGGCGGCCAGCGCCAGCGTATTGCCCTGGCCCGGAGCTTGATTTGCAACCCGGATTTGATGGTGTGCGACGAACCGGTTTCGGCCCTCGACGTATCCATTCAGGCCCAGGTAATTAATCTACTCAAGCGACTCAAACAGGAATATGATCTGTCGCTGATTTTCATCGCCCACGATCTGGCTGTGGTTGAGCACTTGTGTGATCCCATTGCCGTCATGTACCTGGGTTGTATTGTGGAGATTTCGCCTAAACAAGAGCTTTACAGCCGCCCCCTTCATCCTTACACAAAAGCGTTGCTCTCCGCTGTGCCCATTCCCGACCCGATCCTGGAGCGGCAGCGCAAGGTCCAACTGCTGAGTGGCGACGTGCCAAGTCCGCTCAATGCCCCTACCGGCTGCGCCTTCCATCCCCGCTGCCCCCTGGTCGGTGATGAATGTCGTCGACAAAGGCCGGACCTGGTCGAGAAACAACCGGGACACTCGGTAGCCTGCTTCAAGACAGGCGTTGGGTAGGGAGTAAATTCAGGCAACCCTAAATCTGCAAACGCTTCCAAAAGGAGTCGGCCGTCCTGAATTTCGCCGAATATAGCGCCAAGATGGAGTGGCCTGGCAGATTTGAACCGCTGCCTGTCGGTCGCTAGTCTCTGAACATCAGAAAAACCCCATGCTGCAACGTTGAGGTAAATATCAATATGGCTTGATACTATGATCAGCGAATCTCGAATAACCGGCATTGCTTTTCAATACACACCATACTCCCGGGTGAATTCAACCATCGTTTTGACATTTTCATGCCGGGCTTCGTCAAACCAGAGACCACAGTCGACAATATATCCCCCGCCTTTGCCGACAATGTCGATGCGCTCTTTGATACAGTCCCTCATCTGTTGGGTGGTACCGGAAAAAAGGATGGAGGCCGGGATCCCTCCCCGGATGCATACGGTATCTCCCAGAATTTCCTTTGCTTTGGGCCAATCCACATTTTCAAACCAGTAGATGCATTTACCTTTGGGGATGTCTGCAATGGTTTCCAAACGGGAGGTGTAACCGCCTTCGCAGAGCAGCAGCGGCACGAAACCCGCCTCAATCAACCCTATCATCACCTTTCTCAGCGGGGGCCAGTAAAAGGTGTCAAACTGCCGCGGAGACATGAAGCCGTCTGCACCTTTATGCAGCATAAAGCCGATAATGGGGTGACTGCTGTCTGCGGCCAGATCCAACCCCATTTTGATTGAAATAGGCACCAGCTTTTCCATGACTTCAAGCAGTTGTTCCGGGCGTTCGTACATGTCCACCATCACCCCGGTCGTTCCCCTGACCCAATCGCCGACCAGATCGTAGGGCGCGGCCGATTCTCCGCCTTCATACAGCGGGTAGCCGTGTGCGAGAATCTTCTCAGCCTGCGCCGTGAGGATCGATACCCACTTCAGAGATTCCTCACCGGCTTTCATCAAAGCCTTGAGGGCTTGCTGCACTTCCGGAATCCCAAAATAGGCGTAGGACCCGCACATCGTCAGATAATATCCGAAAGACTCGGCAAAGGGGCGAATGCGTGCCAGGGGAGCTAAATTGCTGCACACGCGCTGCAGATAACAACGAAGCATGAAATCCGACGGGTCCTGCAGGAAATGGTCATAAAATTCTTCGGCCTTTATGTATTCGTCTTCCACAAACTGGTAGACATAATGGGAAGGGATTTCGCGCCCGGGCCAGCGGAGTTGTTTATAGCCCAGGGCCTCAAATAACGGCGCCGGGAATGCATAGCCCGAGCCCAGAAACATATCGGGTTTGAACTCTTCCAGCGTCTTCATGACGGCGGCATCGGCTTTTTCATAGTCGAAAACGGCTTCCTCACAGGTCAATCCGTTGTCCAGGTAGGGAAACATGCCGAAACTGGGCACCACCGGCACCCGGTCCGGCATTTTTAATTGAATGACATCGGTGATTCTGCGGGTCCGACGTTTGTAAGCAGCCTGCGCTGCTTCATCGACAAAATTAATTCCTTCGCCGGAGCACCATTTTTCAAGATTTTCCGTTGTTTTGTCTGCCATCATACACCTCCAATCCAGTTCCTGGCTAAATCTACCGCCGCCATGGCATCTTCACCATAGGCGTCTGCGCCGGCAAATTTTCTGACTTCTTCGTCCATAACGCCACCGCCGATCATGATTTTGACCTCGTTTCTCAAACCTGCTGATGCAATCGCATCTACCGTATCCTTCATAGCCTGATAGACGGAGGTTAAAAAGCCGCTCATGCCGACAATTTGCGGTTGGATCTCCCTGATCTTATCCACAAAGATCTGTGGTTTAACATCGATTCCAAGGTCGTAAACCGCGAAACCGTTGACATCCAGCATAAAAGTCACCAGGTTCTTGCCGATATCGTGCAGGTCGCCGGCGACGGTTCCCAGCACAATTTTGCCCCGTTCCCCGGTGTGAGGCGCTTGAGTCAATCCGGGTTTGACCCGTTCAGCAACCTGTTCCAGTATTTTGCCGGAATAAACCAGATCGGGAATGAAATAGGTGCCTTCTGAAAAGCGGCGGCCGACGATTTGCATGGCCTTTTTGCCGTCGTCTAGAATTTTAAACGGGTCCTCACCGGATTTCAACCGTTGTTCCGTCAGCTGAATCGCTTTTTGTTTCTTTAATTCGGCAATTAAAGTAACCAGGTCCTCTTCCATCTGAAGCCTCCTTTCAGTGCTTTGTCTGTTGGAAATAAATCTTGTGCCGGACGGTTTCCATAATACCGCTTCCTATTGACCCAACCAGGCTATGCCAATCGAATTGTTTTGTCAATTTGCAATTATTCACCGCCATAATGAAGCCTCTGTCGCACTTATTTCATTGGGGCGGTGAATTATTACGTCAATTTTTTAACACTAAAAAAAAGTCATAAGTCAGATATAAATTATAAAATCATAACCAATTATAATTATTATATAAAAATATTTTATCCGATTTTACTAAAAAAGGTACTGATTTTGCATTAAGTTTGATGGACACTCTTTATTCAAACGTCGAAGACCTGGTCCTCCGGACCAGGATCCTTTACTTTAG
>JAJRVC010000185.1 GCA_024277475.1 Deltaproteobacteria bacterium | reverse complement strand
GAAAAAACATCCGCGCAGCGGCCGAAAAGGCAGGCGTTGAGATCGTCGGGCTCCATTGGCTGCTGGTCAAGCCTGAGGCTTTGTACATCAACCACCCGGATGCCGGCATCCGCAAAAAAACTCAAGACTACCTCAAAGCGCTCATTGACCTGTGTGGCGACCTGGGGGGCAAGGTACTTGTGCACGGATCTCCCCAACAGCGCAACATTAAAGAAGGATGGGACCCGATTGAAACCTGGAAACGTGCACAGGAAACTTTTTGGGTTTGTGCCGAAGCGGCACAATCACGCGATGTCTTCTACTGTCTGGAGGCCCTGACTACGGCTGATACCAATTTCATAAACACCATCGACGAAGCCCTTCAGATGGTCGCTGAAATTGATCACCCCAATTTTCAAACCATGCTCGATTGTCGCGGCATCCACGCCGGCACCGGGTCGGAACTGCCGGCTGTACTCAGGGGAACTCTCGCAACAGGTAAGTTAAGACACGTACACGTCAACGATCCCAACGGCCGGGGACCCGGTTTCGGAGACTTGCAGTTCGTCCCGCTGCTTAAGATCCTGCACGAAGGCGATTACCAGGGATATATCTCCGTCGAGGTCTTCGACTTTGGCCCTGATCCCCAGACCATTGCCGCACGCAGCCTGGGATATTTGCATGGCATTTTGGAATCGCTCGGGGCCAGGGCAAACCCGGCTAAATTTTAAGACTTCCCAACCCGGACGAGCCGGTTATCGCGAATCGTAAATCCCGCTTTATCCGGCGAACCATACAAAAAAAATTAATTGGGTGAAAGATGCCAATCAAAGTAGTGATGTATAAAATTGCGGAAGTCAGCATCTTATAACTTTTGAACGTTGAACCCTGAACCTGGAACCGATCACTTTAGCTGTAAAAAAGGACGAAACTATGCACACACTGCTTATTCTGAATCCCGGTCACTTTCATGCCGCCCTGGTTCTACGTGAACCTCATCCAGCTCTGTCCGATGATATCTATGTCTATTCGGAGCCGGGATCGGATCTGGACCGCTTTTTAGAAATTGCTGAATACTTCAATAACCGTCCGGTCAACCCCACCCGGTGGAAATTAAACGTTTACAGGGGCAAAGAGGGTCTTCAAAAATTAATTGATGAAAAAAAAGGAGACATCGCCATTCTAGCCGGCCGCAATAACACCAAGATGGAAAATATAGATATCCTAAACCGGGCAGGATTGGCGATATTAGCCGATAAACCCTGGGTCACGACCCAGGCGGCGCTTCCCTTTTTGCGCTCGACCCTGGCTGCCGATCGCCCCCCGGCAGTGGACATCATGACCGAGCGCTATGAAATTGCCAACCGGCTTCAAAAAGAATTTTTGACCGCAGAAAACGTTTTCGGCCGGATTCGGATAGATGAAGACACCAGTCCTTCGGTTTTCAAAGAATGTGTCCATCATCTTTATAAAATTGTCAATGAAAAACCATTGGTGCGGCCGCCCTGGTATTTTGATATCGATGTCCAGGGCGAAGGCATTGTCGACACCACCATCCACCTGGTGGATATGGCCCAATGGATGCTGTTTCCCGAAAAATCAATCGATTATGAAAAAGATATTGAACTTATTGAAGCCCGACGATGGGCAACCGGGGTCCCGTTGGATAAGTTCGGTATAATCACAGGCAGCAACCAGTTTCCCCCGGCCGTTCATGAATATATAAAAAGTGATATCCTGAATTATTTCTGTAACGGCGAATTGATTTACCGCATCAAGGGGGTCCCGGTTCATCTGAGAGAGATCTGGAATCTGGACGAACCGCCGGGGGGCGGAGATACTCATCGGTCTCTTATAAAAGGCACCCGTTCGGATCTGATGATACGTCAGTTGCCGGAAAATAATTTTCAAACCGAGCTGCTGGTCGTACCCGGAAAAAACAGAAGTCAGGTTGAAGAAGCCGTTCAGCAATGCCTGAGAAATTGGTCGGACAGGTATCCGGGACTTTCAGCGATCCCGGAAAAGAATGCCCTGCTGATTAGGATTCCAGACAATCTGAGAACAAGCCATGAACAGCGATTTTGTCAGGTACGCGACGCGTTCCTGAAGTACCTGGACACTGGTACCCTACCAGCGGAGCATCGTGCCTGCACCCTCGCCAAGTACACCCTGTTGGCCGAAGCCAGAAAAAAAGCCCTTATTTCTCCTTTTGAGATGTTGCGCTAAAAGGGAAGATAGGAAGGGATGGGCTGGATGCGGAATGCGGAAGTAAAGAAGGGAGGCTGAGAGGCTGGATGCGGGGAAGATGAGAGGATCGGAAATTCACAATCAACCAGTCAACCTAATCAACAATCTTTTCAAAGGAGGAAGTCATGGCAAAAAAAGGCGGTTATGGTTTCGGAATCGTCGGTTGCGGTATGATTGCGGATTTTCATGCCCGGGCAATCGAGGGCATGAGAGGCGGTCACCTGGCCTGTGTATTTTCCCGCAGCAAAGTCAATGCGGATCGGGTCGCAAAGGCTTTCGACTGCACCTCCTATCAAAATTACAAGGCTTTTTTGGCCCATCCGGGGCTCGATATCGTCGTCATTGCCACACCCAGCGGCACTCACCTGGAACCTTGCGTGCAGGCTGCCAAAGCCGGGAAACACATTATCTGTGAAAAACCGCTTGAGGTGACACTGGAACGGGTGGACCGTATGATTCGGGCCTGCGACGAAAACAGGGTCATGCTGGCCGGCATTTTCCCACGCCGATTCAACGAGGCCACCCGGGTGTTCAAGCAAGCTGTCGACACCGGCCGATTGGGCAAAATCACCCTGGCGGACGCTTACATCAAATGGTACCGCTCCCAGGAATATTATGACAGCGGCGATTGGCGCGGGACCTGGATGCTGGACGGCGGCGGCGCATTGATGAACCAATCCATTCACACCATTGATTTGCTGTACTACCTGGCCGGTGAGGTGGAGTCGGTCTGTGCCTATGCCGATCGTGCTATCCATGAAGGCATTGAAACCGAAGACAATGCGGTCGCCATCGTAAAATTTAAAAGCGGCGCACTGGGGGTCATCGAGGGGTCTACCTCCTGTTTTTCCCCGACCGGACACCCGGCCGAAGTTCACCTCTGCGGTGCGAACGGATCCATCTTTATGCGGGATAACGCATTCAGCGTCTGGGATTTCGAAAAGAAAAAGCCTTCGGATAAAAAAATAATGCAAAAGTTCCGAGCCGAAACCGGAGAAGCCGGTGCCGGTGCAGCCGATCCCGGGGCTATTGATTTTGGCGGGCACCAGAAAAATTTTAAAGATGCCGTCCGTTCACTCAAGGGTGGCAAAAAACCCCTCATAGATGGAAGGGAGGCTCGGAAATCCATCGAAATCATCCTGTCTATTTACCGCTCGGCCCTGACAGGCGGCAAACCGGTGCGGCTGCCGCTCAAACGGACACCGGTCAGGAGAAATTTTTAATGATGAACTCACGAGAAAGAATACTGACCGCCATAAACCATCGTGAACCTGACCGCATCCCTTTTGATCTGGGCGCCTGTCAGGTTACGGGCATCCACGTGGTCGCCTACCAAAATTTGCGCCAGGCTTTGGGATTGCCGGAAGTTGAAATAAAATTGTGCGATGCCGTCCAACAGTTGGCCTCCATCGATAATGATGTCGTCGCCCGGATGAATATCGACACCCGCGGTCTGTATCCGTTGAACAGCCACAACTGGCGGATTATCGAGCAGGATGCCGGCGACTACTGGTCCTACCGTGACGAGTGGGGCATCACCCATCATCGGCCCAAAGAAAATGGTCTTTATTACAGCGTTGTAAAAGTCCCCCTGCCCCACACCGAATTGTCCGAAAAAGACATTTCCAGCCATCAATGGCCGGATGTAGGAAATCCTGAACGGCTGGCGGGACTGCGTGAACTGGCCCGCCGGTATCGGACCTCCGGCTATGCCGTCGTACTCAAGGACGCTTTTGCAGGCATTTTCGAGTTCGCCCAGCGCATCGTGGGAATGGAAAACCTTCTCGTGATGATGATCACCAATGAAAAAGCGGCCTGTGCCCTGTTTGACAGGATACTGCAATTGAAGCTGGATTACTGGCAGACGGCACTGGCCGAATTGGGTGATCTGGTGGATATTGTGACCTATGCCGATGACTACGGCACCCAGACCTCACAGATCATATCACCCGACATGTTTCGCAGACTCATCAAACCGCGTGTAAAAATCTTGTTCGAAACCTTTATCAAATCGGCTCCCAGGGCCAAACGTTTCTTTCACTCCGACGGCAATGTACGTCCGCTGATCCCTGATTTTCTGGAGATCGGTGTTGAAATCCTCAACCCGATTCACATTCGTGCCAAAGACATGGATCCGGCCGGCCTCAAACGTGATTTCGGACAGGATCTGGCATTCTGGGGCGGCGGCGTGGACACCCAGGGCGTTTTGCCCCACGGCACACCCCAGCAAGTCAAAGACGACGTCAGACGCAATATCGAAGCTTTAGCGCCCGGCGGCGGTTACATCTTCAATACCATCCACAATATCCAGGCCGATGTGCCGCCCGAAAACATCATCGCCATGTGGCAAGCTCTCCGGGAATACGGCCGGTATTAGACCGAAAATAAAAACCCGGATCCGTATAGCCTTGAATCGGAACGTCGCTGTCTCATCGGACTCAATCACAGTGACTGCGGCACCACCGCTGGAGCTTATCGCGGCATGAAAGTCTATGTTATAGGGGATTGCAATTCATAAGCCACAGGCAGCGATCAGATTTGCACCCATCAAACATGCCCTCGAGGTAACGGTAGAACCTTTTAAATTCTCATCCCGACAGGTCGGGGTGGCTTATGGATTTATTTATTACAAAAGTCGATGGAGTCAAGAAGTGGCGCGTTGCAACCGCAAAAAACAAAATAGCCGTATTTTTCGCAAACTGGTTAAAATCTGCCTCACGACGGCAATTTTATTTGTATTTTTAACCCTGGTTCAGGTTGTCATTTTAAACTTTTTTGCTCCGCCTTTTACAGTAAGAATGGCATGGAATTACATCACCCAGCTCATCAAATCGGAGCGTTACCCTCCCCCTGTGTATATTTGGAGGCCGTTGGACAAAATATCTCCGCATCTGCAAAGAGCTGTCCTGGCCGGCGAGGATCAAAGATTCCCGGATCACCACGGATTTGATATGGTCGAAATCCGTCAGGTCTTAAAGGAATTTTTGCTAAAACAAAAATTCAGGGGCGCCAGCACAATCTCTATGCAGACAGCAAGAACCATTTACCTGTTACCAGATGGCGGAATCGTACGCAAAACCCTGGAAGCATATTACACATTGCTAATCGAGCTGATATTGAATAAGAGGCGAATACTGGAAATCTATCTAAATACGGTTGATTGGGGATCGGGAGTCATGGGGGCAGAGGCTGCATCCATGAGATATTTTCAAAAACATTCGAACCAATTAACCCGCCAACAGGCAGCTCTTTTGGCAGCCATCCTGCCAAATCCACATCGTTTCTCTCCCTTCAAATCCGATACCTATGCAAAAATAAGAGCCAGGCGCATCCTGGCAGCAATGCATCTTATGCCACTTTTATGAATGTAAAGTACCCGCCCGGTAGCTACATCTTATTTCGTTCGCTGAAGCGTTTTTTAACTAACAGCCGTCTATTTCGGAATCTCACCCGTCGAAATGCCCAGTGCATTGGCAACTTCCTCACCATAGGCAGGGTCGGCCTTCGTGCAGTTGCTAATGTGCCGGATCTTGATCTCTTGGGGGGCATCGCCCATTGCCCGGGCGGTATTCTCAAAGAGAACTTTCTGCTGTTCGGGGCTTATCAGTCGAAACAGATTACTGGGTTGAGAGTAATAGTCGTCATTGTCCTCCCGGTGGTTCCAATGGTCCGCCGCGCCTTCGATGCTCAGAGGCGGTTCGCGGAAATCGGGCTGTTCCTGCCACTCGCCATAGCTGTTGGGCTCGTAGCCAAGCGTTCCCTCATAGTTACCATCAACCCGCATAGCACCATCGCGATGGTAGCCGTGGACAGGACAGCGAGCCTGGTTAACCGGAATCAAGTGATGGTTGACACCAAGACGATAGCGCTGGGCATCTCCGTAGGAGAAGAATCGGCCCTGCAACATTTTGTCAGGTGAGAAGCCTATACCGGGGACGATATTGGCAGGATTGAAGGCAGACTGCTCAACCTCGGCAAAATAGTTTTCAGGGTTCTTGTTCAACTCGAGTACCCCCACATCGATAAGAGGGTAGTCCTTGTGTGACCAGACTTTGGTCAGGTCAAACGGGTTAAAGGGACACTTTGAAGCGTTGTTTTCCGGCATCACCTGGATTTCATGTCCCATTTAGGAAAGTCACCTTTCTCTATGCTCTCAAACAGATCGCGCTGGTGGCTCTCCCGGTCCTTGGCTACGATTGCCTCGGCTTCTTCGTCGGTGAGGTTCTTGATGCCCTGTTGGGTCTCCAAATGGAACTTAACCCAGATCCGTTCGTTCTTCGCATTGATCAGGCTGAAGGTATGGCTACCGTAAGCGTTCATGTGGCGGTAGGAGTATGGGATGCCCCCCCCCGCTCATGGTGATGGTAACCTGGTGCAACGACTCGGGCAGTAAGGTCCAGAAGTCCCAGTTATTGCGGGCGCTGCGCATGTTGGTCTTGAGATCCCGCTTCACGGAGTGATTGAGGTCGGGGAATTTGAGCGGATCCTTCAAAAAGAACACCGGTGTATTGTTGTCCACCAGGTCCCAGTTGCCTTCTTCGGAATCCGTTGCGGACCGAGTCCTTAATCATCTATGATATGTCCTCAGCGCCTAGCGCGGATGATTGCCTGATCAATGCCGATTATCAGATTGACTTGTTGCGGCGTAGTTCGACCTGTTGGGTGGTCCTTTCCGTCGTAGCTCGCATAGCGAAGTCGGAAGCTGAAAGCGAAGCCTAAAGAACGAAGACGAAAACCTACCTTTAGAAAAAATCCGGCAGCAAGCACACTGGTGAGCTATGCCCGAATTTGCCTAAATGCTCAAATCCACGTCAAAAAATCAATGTTGACAATAAAGTCCGCCTTCGTTATCTAAACGGTTATTGGTCCCATTTAACCGATGCCTAAATATGTTGTGCTGCCTTGTCCCGTCGTAGCTCGAAGACGGAAGCTGAGGCCGAGACAGAACTCGCGGTAATCCTCTGATATGAACCAAAAAAAAGTAATGTCTTATTTTTCCCGTCGACGTGGTAATCTCTGATAACGACGTGGTGCAGCCTGATCATCTTGTTGGTTGTGATCGGGATAAAATCAAGGAGCGGTGCATTCGTCTCGGGCGTGCACAAACCTGGCTCTGCCTCGTCACTTTCTTTGGCGGTGATCCAGAGTTTACAGACAGGCTCTCAGGCGGCAAGGTGCGGCACTATCAAGGCATATGCGCTCAGGAAGGAGTCCATATGCCAAAAAAACGAAAGCCAAATTGACAGTTGTCGGACAGCTGCTTAAAGCGATCCGCACGGTGGATCGTCCGGGAACGGTTTGCACGAGCGGTGATTTACCGCTGGTGATGCCGGGTTTGGAAGTTGAGGGGTTAGGGGCGTGAGGTTGCCACTTGGCAAAGCCCAGGCTCGCAAGTTGGTCAAACTTTGCCACCAAGCGCCGTACGGTAAGGGCATGGAAACGGTGATCGACCTCGATGTGCGACGCACCTGGGAACTCGACCCCGAAGAATTTCAGTTGACCAACCCGAAGTGGGAGGCACTGCTCGCGACCATCGTTGGCACCGTGCAACAGGCGTTGGGACTTGAGAATCACAAGCTGACTGCTCACCTATATAAGCTGCTTCTGTACGAAAAGGGAGGATTCTTTCTGCCCCATCGCGACGGCGAAAAGCTGGATCGGATGGTGGCTACCCTGGTGGTCGGCCTGCCGTCGGTATACGAAGGGGGCGAGCTTATTGTATCGCACGATGGCTCGCGTCACGAGATTGCCTACTCTGGAGCTGCGTCTGGATATGAACTGAGTTATGCCGCGTTCTATGCCGATTGTGAGCACGAAGTCCGGCCGGTGCGCAGCGGCAATCGGCTATGCCTGGTCTACAACCTGACACTGGCCAAATTGCGGGGAAAGAAGGGCATCACTGCGCCGACTATCGGCTCAGCCATCGCGGCCATTGCCAAGATACTCCAAGAAGGACGCAAGGATGAGGCCCACGAAAAACTGGCCGTCATACTCGATCATCACTACACGCAGGATGGTTTGATAATGGACACGCTCAAGGGCGTCGATCGAGCCCGCGCCGAGGTGTTATTCGAAGCGGGTGAGCAGGCCGGCTGGGTAGCACACTTGGCCCTGGTTACTCTTTGGCAGTCTGGGTCGGCCGAAGGCGGAGATTACGAGTATTCGCGATATCGCTCCGGCCGTCGCCGTTGGTACGATGAGGACGAAGAAGAAGACGAATATGAAGAAAACGCGAGTGAATACGAGATGGGCGAGATCTATGACGAGAGTCTTTCGATCAGCTATTGGTCAGACCGTATGGGCAACAAGGTGGCGCTCGGTAAGATTCAATTGAACGAGAACGAGATTGTTTCCGATCAAGCGCTCGCGGAATGGGATCCGAGCGACGAGGAATTCGAGGGCTACACGGGCAATGCCGGTATGACGCTAGAGCGTTGGTATCATCGGGCGGCGGTGGTGATCTGGCCGCACGAAAGGCACTTCGACGTATTGTGCGGCGCAGGCACCGACGCTGCCATCGGCGGTCTGACCACCATGATCGCGAAACTCAAGCATGCCCCGAAAGTCGCCCGGGAGGAGCAACGGGAGACATGCCGAGATTTTGCCGCCGCCATTATCGAGTCCTGGCAACCGAAGCGCCGCGGATATTCCTGGGATGACACGTCCGACGAAACCGACCGTTCGGTTTTCCCATCGCTGCTTCAGCAGTTGGATGATCCTAAAATGGTTCGCCGCTTTTTGGCGAACGTAATGCCGCGAGATGGCGGAGTCAGCCTTGACAAGTCATTCCCCGCGTTCTGCAGGCGTCACGGTTGGCCCAGTTTTGAAGCGGAGTTGACGGCCGTGATCAGCGCCGCTTCCACGGCGACGATCTCCCGCAATGCCGCGCTGCTGCAGATCCTTTGCCTGAACCGCGACAAGAGCGCCGAGCGCATCGGGCTGTGCCGGCGTTTGGCCGACCGGACGGTGGCATCACTGGTCATGTTTGACGACCAATCGACGGAAAATGATTGGCGTATCGCTCGCGTAAATCGGTCCGCACTGCTCGGTTCACTGGTGAAATCGATGCTTGCCGTCGCTGCTGACCGGCCGCTGGCCAGCCTGATCGAGCACGTTCTCTCGCGCGACGACAAGTACGACTTGACCGACTCGCATCTCGCCGCGATCTTCGTCCTTGAATCGTGGCTGGTGAGGAAGCTGGCCGAGCCTCATGGCGCAATCTCGCGGTGGATTGCGGAGTGCCGATCTGCGCTCGAATCGCGCGTCGCACAGGTCCCGCAAAAACCCGCCGACTACCGGCGCCCCGCCAAGCTCTCATGCAGATGTAGCGACTGCCGCGAATTGGCCAGTTTTTTGGCCAAGGCCGATGAGTCCGTTCACCGTTTTCCCGTACGGAAAGACCGCCGCCGGCATCTCCATCAGATCATCGCGCGTGACAAGTGCGACCTGACGCACGTCACTGAACGCCGCGGCAGTCCCTATACTTTAGTCTGCACAAAAACCACCGCATCTTACGACGCTGCCCGCCAAATCCATGAGCGAGACAAAAAGAATCTGACACGCCTCAAGACACTGGAGGAGAAGATCGGTTAGCGACTTGGAGCCTGTGATCGTTCGATACCCGGTCAGGTATCGATTGAGCTTCGTTCCCAGATGCCTGAAGTTCCGGTCGGTGTTCATTACAGCGAATTGAGGGATGCTATTAATAACGGCGTCAATATTACGACTTACGCCAGTCTGCAAAGACACATGCCCAGGGGCATATTACCGGATGCAATCCGCGACTCCTCCCTCGTATTTCTCGATGAAGCCCACCATGCGATGACGGAATTGCGCATGAAGGCTTTGCGTCAGGCTTTTGACCGAAAGGCAATCCGAATCGCACTTACGGCGACGCCGGATTATAATGAGGAGCACAGGCTTCAGCGTTTCTTTCCGGATCTCATACATGAGATAGATTTAGCAGAGGCGTTTGCAATGGAACTTTTGGCACCAACAAGGATGTGGGTGGTCGAAGTCGATGCAAATGCCTCCACTGTGCGTTTTGTGGCCGGCGATTTCGAGCAGGAAATGTTAGATCGACTCATGTCAAGCTCACCATTTTTCAAGGCCGTCCAGGTATTCCGTTGCCAGAATTCCAACATACACATACCTGCCCTCATTTCCTGTACATCAAGGCAACAGACCTATGATCTCTGGAAGTACCTGATTAAGCATCGGTCTAAAGGAAGGCCTAAACCGGGACTTATTCTCGGCGAAACGACAAAAGATGAGCGGGAGCGGCTTCTTTCCGGCTTTACTCGCAACCGTATTGACACCTTGATCCAGATGGGAGTTCTCATAGAGGGCTGAATCATAGATAAAAACGGTGGTCCCAGAGACGAACTTTTGTGCTCTTGCCTTGACGATTTCAAGTATTTTGAGCAGGCTATGCTGAAACCTAACAAAAATAACAGCAAGCCTGAAAAACCGTTTCCGTTTACGCTCCGTACGCTTTGTGGCGGCGTGAAAGAGACTCCGACGCCTGAAGACCTCCTGATCATGAAAGAACTGACCGCCCAGCTAATCAAATTCGTTATGGAGCTTAATGAAAGAGAAAAGTGTGCAATAATACAGTATTTTGAACTGTTTGGAGAGCCGGGATCGACTTATACCAGGATCGGTGAACAATTTGGCGTCTGTAGGCAAAGGGTCAGGCAGATAATAGCCAAAGCACTCCGGCGCCTTCGACTAAAATATAGAAAAGTAGGAATCAATGTTGGGCACACCAGTATCAAATATTGTTTTGAATACCCTGATTTATTAGAGATACTCCGATCATGAGATACGACCCGTTGTAACTACCGGGTTCCTATTTTTAAATCTTCCGGCTAATAGATACCTGAAGGGTTATCGACGGTATGATTATGAAGCCGGTGCGGTGGACCGCTCTGGGAGCGGTAAACGCAAGATCATTGAAGAGGCGGTGGTGGAAAAAGAGTGGAAAAAAAGAGTTTGAACTCAGCCGAAGCGATCGATTCAAATACCGCACGCGCTATTTTACGGATTCCGGAGTCATCGGCGCTAAAAAATTTGTTTCAAAGACGTATCTGCGTTTCAAGCATCACTTTATTTCCAAGAATGAAAAAAACCAAAACCTGTAAAGGGATTATCCGGTGTTTACTCTTTGAAGCGATTGTCTGAAGTCGTCTGAAAAGCAGTTCGGGACTGCCGAGATGCAATCTGATCACACGGAGTGATACGATAAGGCGGTAAAACTCTATCTTGAGTCTATTTTAATACCGAGTCCATCTCCGATTTGATACCCTCTGCGAGCCAAGATCTGATTAGGGTTACCTCTCATCTTGGGGTGAACCGGTAATGAGGCTTATGCAATTTGCGTATAAAGAAGTGTCATGAGTTTGGGGTAGGTTACTCCGGATATCGTTTACGCTTTATTTCTTTTTTCCCTGTTCCGTGCGCTTCGTACCAATGAAGCTCGGCCAAACAAACTCTTCCATTGGTGCGCCGGATATGGGCAACTCCTTTCATCTTGCGCCAATTGCTTTGTCAATACGGGGATTTTCAGTCATAAAAATTCAATATGATCGATCATATCTTCTTGAGTAAGAACAGTCACCAGTATTTTCAAGTTTCGGATACAATCCCCAATTCCATGCGCGTTTTGATGGCAATAAATTACCCCGTGGTGTGTTCTTCCATCATCAATCCATTGGGCGGCAATTCGGTGTAGATTCTAATTTCACCCATAAACTCAAACCATCTTCGACGGGAAATTCACCTTTAATCTCGCAATGAACTCTTGATCCTGTTCGATTTTTTGATCCAACTCATCTCTGTTCTCATAATAAAGGGAAAGAGCATCATGGATCTGATAAAGGCTAACGTGGGGACGAGATCTGATAATTTCATCCGGAGAATGACCCAATACTTCATATTCAATGGCAATATCAATTACACGGGTTCGGGTTCCCTCGATAATTGGGCTACCGCCGCACACATCTTTATTTATTACGATATAAGGATGGCTTGTCGTCTCTTTTCTCAAAGCTTGTTCAGTCATGACCTATTCCATTAACTAACTTATTAAAATTATATATCTTTATTTTTATCATATTCAATAATAGAATGCAAATTCAATTAGATTTTCAGTGAATCCCGGGGCAATTATTTTACATGACAAGGAGCCATAAGATTTGGATTCTATTCCACATTTTCAACTTATTTTTAAGTTTCGATGCAATTATCTGGAAAAAATTGACTTTGACGGGCACAATATGTGGTCTTGGGGAAATGATTTTGGGAGATGTTAGCACACAAAGAAAAAGGGGATATAACCGAATCGTCATAGCCCGTCGCTCGCAAATATTCCGACCTTACTGAAATTGTTAACATTTTCACACAGGCCTACAAAGTTTGCATTCATGATGAAGATGTTTCTGAGCGTGATTTTGAATATACTTTTAAGACCCCAAAAGGATTCCGATCTGGCTTTGGAAAGCCTTGCGCTCCGCCAGCAGTTGGCCATCTGGAAACGTCATAAGAAACGGCATCAAATTCGAGCAAAAGACCGTCTTTTCTGGATTACGCTTTGTCGTTTCCGGGGTACGCCCAGAATTCATGGTGAGCTGCTCAAGTTGGGAATCAAGATCTCCGAGCGAACAGTTTCCAATCTGACGCATCATCGGGTTCCCAAGCCGCCTCCATCCCAGACGTGGCGGACGTTCTTGAAAAATCACATGTCGAGCGTAGTTTCAATCGATTTCTTCACAGTTCCTACCGCCACTTTCCGGATTTTTTTACGTACATCATGTCGTATCCTCCAACGCTGTTGCGGGGGACAGTGGATAAAAAATCCTCCGGTCTTCAACAAATTAAGTCACAAGATCAGCAAGTTAAAATGATACCTATTATACATTATGCCCGCTTTTGGACTTATTAAAGCAAAAAAAACACTCACGAAAATATCGTAAATGCTTGAAATTACTGGTGCGCCAGGCAGGATTTGAACCTGCGGCCTACGGATTCGTAGTCCGGCGCTCTATCCGGGCTGAGCTACTGGCGCATAAGAAAACTATTTGAAATTTAGGTGGAACATAAGCTAAAGTGATCTGGATGTCAATGGATTTGTTGATTCAGGTTTGCATGAAATTTCATTTTCCAGTACCGAAACGGGTTTTTACGATACATTCCGGTTTTTCTAAATAAAATCTTTGCTGTCGCTGGTTACGAAACAAACAAAATGGATGATACGCAGTTGAAATTCATGAAATCCGCCCTTAAAGAGGCGAAAAAAGCTGAACAAATTGGTGAAGTCCCGGTAGGTGCAATACTTGTTTCTGAAAATGGCGAAATTCTGTCGGCTGCCCACAATCAAACCATCAAACTGGCCGATCCGACCGCCCATGCTGAGATTCTGGTTCTGCGTAAAGGTGCCTCTGTGATTAACAATTACAGATTGCTAAATACAACGCTGTATGTTACCGTCGAGCCGTGTATTATGTGTATGGGAGCCATTGTGCACGCCAGAATTTCTCGGGTTGTTTTTGGTGCCGCTGATTCCAAATGGGGAGCAGCCGGTTCATTGTATGACTACTCGGAAGATAGTCGACTAAATCACCGCATTGAAATCACAGCCGGTGTGTGCGCAGAAGACTGTCGCAGACTGATGCAGGATTTTTTCCGGGCAAAACGCGGTTAAATTGTTTTCACCGCAGAGTTAATCTGGGGAAAGTCAAGTAAAAATATTTTTTCTTATTCTTTGCCGTTGATCCTCCAAAAATACCAGCGGACAGGAAGGACAACCATCTCAAACATGAAAATTTGTTTACGCGTAACCTTCTGAAATTAGTAGGACACAATACTGTTGATAGAAAGATGTGTATTTTTAGTTTTCTGCCCTTGTTTAGATCCCGCTGCTCTTTAGCGGGCTCAGCTGAAAAAAAAATGCTTTGTGATCTCTGCGACTCGAGCGACCTGTCGGGTCGTAGCTCGCAGAGTGAAGCCTGAAGCAGGCGTTGAATCAAAAAGGAGAAGAAAGTGGCAAATGTCGTAATCGTCGGAACCCAATGGGGGGACGAAGGCAAAGGCAAAATTGTAGATCTGCTGGCTGAAAATGCTGACATGGTCGTTCGATTTCAAGGCGGAAACAACGCCGGACATACCATGGTGGTGGGTGGTGAACAATTTATCTGTCATCTGATTCCATCTGGAATTTTACAGGGTAAAACCAGCATTATCGGCAACGGGGTAGTGGTCGACCCCGCTGTTTTGCTCAAGGAAATAGACGCTTTGAGCGCAAGGGGTGTCGATACGGGTCCCCGTAATCTTAAGATCTGCGAAAAAGCCCACCTGATCATGCCCTATCACCGGCAGATCGATCATGCACGCGAAAAATTTAAGGGAGACAAGAAAATTGGGACCACCGGACGGGGCATCGGACCGGCCTATGAGGACAAGGCCACCCGCCGGGGGATACGCTTCGTGGACTTGCTGGATCCGGAAGTTTTCGGTGAAAAGGTAGAAACCATCCTGGATGAAAAAAATTTCTATCTTAAAAATTATTTCTCTTCCCAAACACTGGATGCGAAGCAAATCATCGAAGAGTATCAAACCTATGCCCTACGGCTGAAACCCCATGTAACCAATATTTCAGTTGTCATCAACGACGCTATTATAGCCGGTAGGCAAGTCCTATTTGAAGGCGCTCAGGGGACTCATCTGGACATTGACCACGGTACCTACCCGTTTGTCACTTCTTCAAATACCCTGGCTGGAAATGCCTGCTGCGGCGCGGGGGTCGGCCCCAAAAAAATCGATGCAGTTATCGGTATCGTCAAAGCTTACACCACCCGGGTGGGCCAGGGTCCCTTCACAGCTGAATTATTGGATGACATCGGTGACGCCATCCAAAAAAAAGGGGCCGAATTCGGTGCCACCACCGGCAGAAAGCGCCGCTGCGGTTGGCTGGATACCGTCATATTGCAAAATTCAGTCCGTCTAAACGGTCTCACCGGCCTGGCCATCACCAAACTGGACGTGCTCGATGGTCTGGAATCTTTGAAAATATGCACAGGGTATGAGTACCGGGGAGAAATATCAGAACATCTTCCGGCGAGCCTCAAAGTTTTGGCGGAATGTAAACCGGTATATGAAATCCTACCGGGTTGGTCAGAAAATACTTCCGATATAAAGAAACTAGAGGATTTTCCTGCAAACGTCAGAAATTATCTCGATCGCATCACCGAACTTACGCAAACAGCGATACACATCATATCTGTAGGGGCTGACAGAGAACAGACGGTTATCTTAAAAAACCCGTTTGCGTAAGCGTCCAATTCCGGTAAATAGTATTACCACGTCCAAGGAAGTCGGCAATTCGAGCAACAGCGGCATAGTAAGGGACTAAGGGCTTATGTTTGTTGTCTGTGGAGTGTTGCCCGTTGGGAATCGAAAATTGTCATAAAAATCATAGTATTGATACACTCCCTTTCCCAACATACAACTGACCACGGACTATTGACATTGTATATTCCAACTCAAATTTAGCTACAATTTTGATTGACAATTTTCCACAAAAGGAATACAAGTGTCCCCTAAGTCGGGACGTGGCTCAGTCTGGTAGAGCACAGCGTTCGGGACGCTGGGGTCGCAAGTTCAAATCTTGCCGTCCCGACCAAATTCCCGCGATTCTCTCATCCTACTATAGTATTTCGAACAACCCCCCAATACCGGTGCGTAACCCTATCTATGAGCCGAAGCGGCCAACCAATTCCTCTCAATCCGGCCCCATAGCAATATCTTGACTAACCGAATTTTCCTGTACAGAAAAAATATCACTATAAACCAGTATTAGCCGCGTATGGATAGGATGCCATTCACATTTAACTCGGTAGTTGAAATTCTTTTTCATTGAAAATTCTCAGGCAGGCGTCAACGACCAGGGGGGCATAGAGTACGCCCTTGTTTTGGGTAATTTCCTCAAGGGCTTTGTCAATTCCCATGGAGGGTCGATAAGGACGATGGGATGCCATGGTCTCCACCACATCAGCGACGCCTATGATGCGAGCCGCCATGAAAATATCATCGCCGGCAAGACCCCGTGGATAGCCGGACCCGTCAAGTCTTTCATGGTGTTGTAGAACAATTTCGGCAATGGGCCAGGGAAATTTAATACCTTTCAAAATATCGTAACCGGTTTGTGAGTGGGCTTGTATCAAACTAACCTCAATGTCGGACAATTGCACCGGTTTGGATAGAATTTCTGCCGGCAGGGATATTTTGCCGATATCGTGTATGGCCGCTGCAATATAAATCCCCTCAATTTCATTTTCCGAAAGTCCGATTTCCCGCGCGATGATTCGACTCAGGTCGGCCACTCTCTGTTGATGCCCGGATGTATACGGATCCCGCTTTTCAATAGTCGTTGTGATAGCCTGAACAGTAGAGTTCATCACTTTTTTTAAATCTTCAAAGCTGTGTTGAAGCTCCAATTGCATCCGCTTGCCATTTTCGATTTCAATTTTCAGCAGCTTGTTGGATTGCACCAGTTCCGCAGTTCTCTTTTCAACCAGGGCTTCCAGATCGGAATGTAGCACCAGAAGCTGTCTCTCCGCCTTCCATTTGGCGCTCAAAGCCGTGGCAAATTGAATAATTTCCTGGTAATGAAAAGGCTTTTGCAAATAAAGTAGTTTATCTGAAATATTGCCTCGGTTCACCAGTTCACTATTATGGGTGGTGCGGTAACCGGTAACCACCACAATGTTAATACTCGAATCCAATCTTTGTATTTGTTCAGCAGTCCATTGGCCATCCGGTCCCGGCGGCATATTCAAATCCAGAAATGCAACGGCATAGGGCGCATTTTCTTCAGTCGAACGTTTG
>JAJRVC010000184.1 GCA_024277475.1 Deltaproteobacteria bacterium | reverse complement strand
GGGGCGGTTGAATGATTCAGAGAAGCCGCCCCGTATCCGGCAGCGCTGTTCCCCGCAATCAAATCACCCCATCTTCTCAGTCATGACACCACCTGATGGGTTGTCTCGAAAGGTCTGTTTAATTTACCATTTTTGAAGACAGAACTTATGAAACGCGGCCCTAATATGTAATATCAAATCCGTTAAACTCCCCCGCATAATCCGCCCAGTCGACTTTCACATCGGATACCTGGGCATGAGCCGGGCCTTCTTTACACCACGAGAGCACAGCGTCTACCCGATCCTGATTCCCTTCAAACAAGGCTTCTACGGTGCCATCTCTCCGATGTCGCACCCATCCGAACACCCCCAATCCATCGGCAGCATGTTTGGTTTTCACTCTAAAAAACACGCCCTGCACCCGACCGCTGATGATAGCGTGGGCTCTGACTTTATTTTCCATGGTAAAACACCTTAGCGCTTGTGGCCCTATTCCCTTTGGCCTATCATTTCTCTAAGAGCAACCTCATCGATTATTTGAATGCCCAATTCTTTTGCTCTGTCGAGCTTTGACCCCGCCGACTCACCGGCGACCACATAATCCGTATTCCGGCTAACCGCTCCACTCACCTTTCCACCGACGGCTGCAATCATCTCCCCGGCTTGGCGCCGGGTCAGGCCCGCCAAGGTGCCGGTCAGCACAAATACCCTGCCATCAAGGAGCCCGGTTTTTTTATGACCCTCAAAGACAATCTGTACACCGCTGTCAAGGATACGATGTATGATGTTTAAATTCTCTTCCTGATTGAAAAAGCTTGCGATGCTCTCGGCCACCACCGGCCCGATTCCCTCTATACCAGTCAGATCGTCTTTAGAACAACTCACCAGCGCTTCGAGGCTTTCAAAATGAGCAGCCAGCAACGCTGCCACATGTTCTCCCACATGTCGAATGCCCAGGGCATACATAAATCTTGCAAAGCTGATTCGTTTGCCGGCTTCAATTGCCTGGATCAGGTTTGCAGCCGACTTGGCACCCATTCGATCCAGGCCGGCCAGGGTCTCCTCGTCCAGCTTGAAAAGATCCGCATATGAGGTCAGCAGTTTTTTCTCAACGAGTTGATCGATGAGTTTGTCTCCCAGCCCATCGAAATCAAAAGCCCCTTTTGAAGCAAAATGTTTAATGCGCTCTTTCACCTGGGCTGAACAACTATAATTAATACAGCGAATCGCAGATTCTCCCTCGATGCGAATAACCGTTGAGCGGCAGACAGGGCAGACGTCGGGCATGGTAAATTTTTTTTCGGCCCCGCTGCGTTTGGATAAAATTACTTTGACAACTTCCGGGATAACATCCCCGGCTCTTTGAACCAGAACAGTATCCCCGATGCGGACATCTTTTTTCTCAATTTCATCTTCATTGTGAAGTGTAGCGCGACTGACCGTGGCACCGCCGACCTTAACGGGTGCCAAGTGCGCAACGGGGGTCAAAACACCGGTACGGCCCACCTGAACCTCAATATTTTCCAGCACGGTCGTTTCCTGAAGGGCCTCAAATTTATAGGCCATCGCCCATCGCGGGCTCCGGGTGGTGGCCCCTAATCGTTGTTGTAAAGCAAGACTATCCACCTTTATCACCATGCCGTCGATGTCGTAGGGCAGTTGATGCCGTTTTTCGGTCAGTTCATGGAAAAACTGCAAAGCCTCTTTTATTTTAATTCTGGGCCTGATAAGCGGATTGATCTTAAATCCCCAGCTTTTCAAGGATTGCAGCAAATCCCAGTGAGATTCCAGCACCACATCGGCAACGATTCCGACCCCATAAAAAAAGATATCGAGCGGACGGCCGGCGGTAATCTTTGAGTCCAGTTGGCGCAAAGAGCCGGCGGCGGCATTTCTCGGATTAGCAAAAGGCGGTAGCCCCTGATCCAATCGCTCCTGGTTATATTTATTAAACGCCTCTATCCCGATAAATACTTCCCCCCTGACCTCGAGAAGAGAAGGCTCCTCCTCAAGGCCGGAAGTTTGCAGCAACAGGGGAACGGCTCTGATGGTCTTAACATTGGTGGTAATCAATTCACCGACGACGCCATCGCCCCGGGTAGAGGCTGCAGTCAATTTTCCATTTTCATAAATCAGTTCAACGGCGACTCCGTCCATCTTGGGTTCTACGGTATAGATGATATCATCGGTCGTATTGAGATTTCTTTTCACGCGATTGTCGAATTAGATGATTTCGGCATCACTAAAAGAGTTATCCAGGCTCAACATGGGAACGGAATGCGAGAGAGTGTCAAACCGGGTCAATGGAGGCGCCCCCACCCGTGAGCTGGGTGAATCCGGGCTGGTCAGTTGGGGGTAGGTTTTTTCCAGCCGGATAAGTTCCTGCATCATGCGATCGTACCCGGCATCCGAGATTTCCGGATCATCCAGCACGTAATACCGGAAATTGTGATGGTGCAGTGCTTTTCTGAGATTTTCTAGTTTTGCAATTATCTGGGGATCGGGGTCCGGCATAATTCTTTTATCACCCTGTATGCGGTTCGACGGCCCAGGACAAATCGTTCATCCTTGAATCCCGGCCGCCAGTCCAACGAAGACAGCTCATCGGAAACCACCAGGATCCCCGCAAGGGCTACACGACGAAATTGAGCCACCGAATATAGCGCCGAGAGCTCCATTTCCACAGCCAAAATCCCGTCTTGCTGATGGGTTTCTACCCGTTGTCGGGTTTCACGATAGACAGCATCCGTAGTCCAGATTGCTCCGGCATGAAAATCGATTTGATTCTTATTCAAAACCTTTCGGATTATGGACATCAGGGCAGAAGAAGCGCGTGAAGCCCCCTTATCCATTGGCCCATAATGGGTGGAAGTTCCCTCATCAATAACCGCAGAGGTCGGTAGAATAATATCGCCGATGTTTAATTTTGCCGAAACAGCGCCGCACCAACCTAAAAAAATAATCCTCTGCACGCCCCACGCAATCAGTGTTTCAAGGAGTATGACCGCATAAGGAGCGCCGACAAACGGACCGATGACGGAAAACCGTCCCGGATGCAGCCTGTCAAAATACAGCCGGCTGTTCATCAGCCGGTAGAAATCATTTTTATCAAAATTAAAAAGATCGCATAGAGAAAAAAGATCGATCCGGGTTGCCGCCATCACGGCCACCGGACCGAGATCAGGTGCATTTTTAGATTTTGCCGGGTTTATGATGGCGTCGTTTTTTTTGCATGTCTGTAGCCTGTTTTTCTGCATTGCACATTACACGGGTTTGGCTCTTTCTGTCAGTTCATCCTTGATCTCGTCGATCATATCATAAAACCACATCACATCCTCGATAGTTAAACGGCCGGCTTTCACGGGAGCCCGTTCCGTCCCGTCTTTTTTCAACAGTATCCGTGGACCGATTTGTAATTTCGGCTCTCCGTCGCCGTATTGATTAATTGTAACCACCAGACCGGTTTCTTCACATTTCCACTTTTTCAGCACCTTATCCTTTTCCGGGTCGTACGGCATAGTTTCCTCCATTCAAATTTATTTAATTAGATAAATAACAAACGTTCACAGTTTCAACCTATGGATCGTTTTCCTTTAGCAGCGCAGAACCGTAATGTCGTTTAAAATAAGTGGACGCATATTTTTCCACCTTCCACTCGGGAACACGGCAGGCCCCGCACACTCCCCGAAACCATTTGTTTCTGAGCCAGCGTGCCGCCCGGCTGTTTCGGGAGTTTCTAATCATAAAGGTTTTGTTGCAGTGGGTTGTAATCCGGGCCTGGTCGCCGATTCTGTCAATCGTCTTAATTCCATGCAGCAGTCCTTTACGCGAAGGCCAGAGTTTTATTTTTTCAATGAGTCGAAAAAGTTCAACCCGTTTGCGGTAAAAACGTTTGGCGGGCTTTTTACCTGTTTTTTTCTCTGCCACGATATTAAATCTCCAGGCGACGATTGGCCTCGGGGTTTTTAGAATCTATATTGAACAGTTACCCGGATTTTGATTGATATTATGAGCAGTATCCACAGGCTGCAACCATTGAACCCTGAACCTTGAACCTCTCAATTAAATATTCAGTCGAATCCCATCAAGATAGGCCAGGCTCCTTCCCATTTTCCCCAGGCTTTGACTCTTTTCTGCAGCCATGAGCAATCGTTCAAGGCCGAAACCAATTCCCACCCATGCATCCGTAATTTGCCAGGGGCGATCGAGCACGTGGGGTCCCATGGCGGCGGAACCAAGCTCCAGGCCGCTCTCACCGTCCAGAATATCAATAGTTTCACCATAAACGGCGGAACTTTCCGACTGAAAAATAGTATCATCCACGCCGGCCGCATGGGTCACCATGGCTGCCAATTCTTCAAGTCTTTTTTGCCGTTTCTCTTCAGCAAGGCCCATCTCCACCAGATTGAGCATGGTAAATTCATTTGAATGCCGGGCGCCTTGAGACTCTTTGCGGAAACATGAGCCGATCTCAAATATGCGCACCGGTTTCTCCCAGATCCGCAAGAGATCTTGCAGAACAAAGTATAAATGCGGCGCCAGCATCGGCCGTAGACATTTATCTTTGTCCAACCAGAATATTTGTGATGTCAGCGGGTGGCTATCGTCAATGGACATTTTGGACAACAGGCCTTTGGACAAAATAGTCGGCGTCGTCACCTGCACGAAATCATTCTGAATGAGGATGTCCGTCAAGCGGCTTTCCAGTCGACAAAGCCGAGGTCTGCGATGGCCATCGCGCAACTGCTGCAGCTTTTGCCGCTGGGTCTTAACCAACTTTTTTTCCAATTGTTGAAAAGTTTTGTCGCGCGCCGGGACGTCGTCAAATTGCAGACAAAGATCTGCTTCATCGGCCGCCAGTTCTTTCAAACGTGTCTGCTGGATCTCGGTCCAGGATATTTTCAAGTTTGCTCTCCTCCCTCCGTAGAAAATGACAAAATATGCAATAGTTCACCGCCAAGACGCAAAGGACGCTGAGGGTAAATTTTTTATTACTTTCCATTGATCCGCTAAAAAACACAGCAAACAGAAAGGACGGAAAGCAATAAGAGCCATTAAATTTTTTCCTTTGCGTTCTCTGCGTCTTGTGGTGAACACTTCCAGGAATTCAAACTCAAAGGCCAACCTATTGGCGGGAGGTCACGGTGTCGCACCGAGCTACGTGGATTTAGAGTCCACGCGATCTACTATCGATCCACCCCCCGCGATTTGTAAGACACAACTGACGAATGAACTACCTCGCGGCAAGCCACGAGGTATCTGAAAGTTGATTGTACCGATTTTACCGCAGCAAGCTGCGGGGAATCAAACCCAAAAGAGATTGAATATTAGTGGTTGTCGCTTCAGGCTTCGCCTTCGGCTACGACCCGACAGGTCGTTCCATCTTTTTTTAAATGGATAGAATTCTTTAAATATTCAATCTTCAATAGAAAATATTCAATTCTTAAGGGCCTTATTACCTGCCCACCGGCCTTGCTGTCAAGCCCGAAATATAGGTTTCATTGGCACCCATGCCTTGGTCCGCAGCGTCTCGTACAAGTCGGGTCACCATATCGGTATCCCCTTTTGTGAATGCACTGGTGATGGCTGATAGATCCGCCACGATAAGGACTCCTTTATTGTTTTTCCCCATATTATGTTTAATGATGATGCTGATTTTGTGCTATTTGGATCGATCCAGATATGCTTCTCCCTTTGATATCAAATCAGCATGATCCTCAGGACGGATCGGCTGATCCATAAGTTCACAGGTGCGATCCCTTAAAATCTTTTCTGCTGTAGGTTTTCCCTGGTCTAACCATTTATCAAGATTTAAAAACGGATAGATATTACTTGAAAATTGGGAGTTTCGAAACAACTTTGTGGTAAGATCGGACATGAAAAAATTGCCACCGGGGCCAATACTTTCGATATCAGGGAAACCGATTTCGTCATCATCCAATGAAAATCCTGAAGAAAATTTTCTTGACTGGCAGATCACATCATCTGCATAGACCACAAGTTCCGGAGAAAATACGAGTGAACCAAAATTACCGCCCACAAAAGGTACCATCCCGGCGGTGCCAAGGCAGGAAGAAAAATGATTCATGCACAGGGTCGTGCCCGCCAGAAGATCTGCCCCCCAGCCGTTTCCACTGCCTGATGTACCGCAGTGGGGAATTTCATAAGAGACCATCATTTCAGCACAGGCCAGGTTGAGCAGCAATGTTTGCGGAGAATAAAAACTGCCGGCATTTTTCATGTCAAAAGACGCCGCAAGGCTTCCCAGGATAATGGGGCACCCTTCTTTTATAAGCTGGCTGTATACCAGTCCTGCCAACAGCTCGGCCGTGAGCAAGGCCAATGTTCCCCCAGGAGTGATGGGACAGGTGGCGCCGGACATGCCATAGTTGGAAAAAATCAGGGGCAGCCCTCGTTTGATAGCTGTATCCATTTTAATAGTCGTCTCAGCATTTAAGACCAGGGGGGTAATGGGGTTTACATAGGGTATCAGAAAAGGAGCGCTGGAAATGTCTCCAATAAGATACCGGCAAAGATCCAGAGCCGGATTGAATGATTTAAAATCAGACACCAGAAGGACCAAGGGCTTGGTCGTATTGGCCAGCATTTCCAGGACGCCGAAAAGATCAGCAATTTCTGGAGGAAGGTCTTGGATAACACCTGGAGTGGAAATAAAATCATACCCGTCAAGGGTATTCCCAAGGCCTGTGGCAGCAGACATATGCTGCCTGTGAAACGGTGTGATCTCTTTATTAAAGGGGTCCTGGTAATGGAGATTGGTAACACCTACACCGAACACGGGTGCATTGGTTCCATCTCCTGTCAGTTCAAAACAGGGATCCCCCAGCCGATTGTAGATATTGATGGAGGATGGAGAGATATTGACTGCCCATTGGACAAGTTCGCCGGGTATCCTGATGCGGTGATCATCATGGGACTTACCGATTGCCTTTTCAAACAAGGCCCTGCCCCTGTCTTCTTCAACGGTGACGCCGATATTTTCGAGAATAGAGACAGCATCATAATGCACTTTTTTTCTCTGCTCTGCCGTCAAAACCTGGAGTTTGGGTTTTACCTTTGTCATGGATTTTGATTTTCCTTTTACCTTTGTATTGATTGTATACAATTATTGTTCATCGTTATATATTTAGCAAATTTTGCCAAATTTAAGCAAAGTTCCGGTTCTGATTACCACAGTTCCGCCAAATGGATCTTCAGATTTGACCGGCATCTCGTCGCGCTATTATTTAAAAGCAAGGCACTTACCAGACCGATTTTTCAAAATTATTTTGGTCTTGATCTCCGGCCGGCAAAAGGTCGTAGGTTGACCGGGTCGTCGGGTCGCTCGACTGCATTTTGACGGTGAAAAATGCTATCGGTTTTTTTTCTGCTTGGAGTAACCAGGGATCAACGTCTGGGTACTGAGGATACCGGGAATCTGCCTGATCCGGTTATGAACGAAGTCCCCGATGGTCTCCGCATCCGAGGACAACAGACTTCGCTTTAACACGATTTTGGCAATCACGTCGACGCTGCCATGCACGGAATGAATTTCTTTGACTTCCGACAGGTCGAATAATTCATCCACAAGCCGGATCTCTTTTTTGGCCGAGACATTCATCAGCACAAACGCGATGATTTCCCGCAGCATTTCACAGTAGAGCGGTGCATTTAGTTTGCTGAGCAAAAATGACAGGTATTCCGGAGGCAAATCACCGCAAGACAGAATCAGGTCGATGCCCTCAAATTGTCGGTGATCAAACCGGTCGTACAGCACTGGTTCCACCTGATCGGAAATCGTCAGAATTTTCATTTCCACATGATAACAATTTGTTGCGGGAAATCCACACCCGGATTGGACTATTCTGCGAGCGCTCACCCCGCAGTCTACTGCAGGGAATCTTCAATTATAAAATATGGTCGAGAAACTGCCGGGTGCTCTCATGGGAGGGAGTTTCCATAATTTTTTCGGGCGGGCCTTCTTCAATAATCCCCCCGTCATCCAGGAAAATGATGCGGTCGGCCACTTCCCGAGCAAAACCCATCTCGTGGGTTACCACCAGCATCGTCATGCCCTCCTCGGCTAGTTTTTTCATTACCGTGAGAACTTCTCCGATTAACTCGGGATCCAGGGCGGAGGTGGGTTCGTCAAAAAGCATGATTTTAGGCTCCATGGCCAGCGACCGTGCAATGGCCACCCGCTGTTTCTGCCCCCCGGACAACTGGTCGGGGTAAGCATCTTTTTTTTCAATCAGGCCTACCCAGCGTAACAGTTCCTCTGCCTTGGAGATGGCAATATTGCGGTCTTGCTTTTTTACCACCACCGGCCCCTCGATGACATTGTCAATAATCGTGCGATGGGGAAAGAGGTTAAATTCCTGGAAAACCATTCCCATGTGGGTGCGGATTTCGATGATTTTTTTGCGGATTTGTGCCGTGCGTTTCCGGCCGATGGGCAGTTCAATGCCATCGATAACCACATGCCCGGATTGGGGCTCTTCCAGCATGTTCAGACACCGGAGCAGGGTGCTTTTTCCGGAGCCACTGCGCCCGATAATTACCACCACCTCACCGGGCATAATCTGGATGCTGATGCCGTCGAGAACCAGCAAGTTTTGGAAATATTTTTTAAGGTTTTTGATGGTGATAATCGGTTCCATAGGGGGTTTTCTCGTTAATGGATCATGGTTCCTATCTTTCGGATTCCTTTTGAGAGGCGATTTTCCAGTCTGGACTGAAAATACTGAAAAAAGATGGTCACCAGCCAGTAAAAAAGCGCGGCAATAATCAGTGTTTCCATGTTACGAAAATTCTGCCTGCCGACCTTAATGGCCCTGAAAAACAGCTCCCACACCCCTAGAAAACTGACCAGAGCCGAATCTTTGAGCATGGCAATAAACTCATTACCCGTTGGCGGGATGACCAGTCGCAGGGCCTGGGGCAAGACCACGCGCTTCATCGTCTGGGTGTAGGTCATGCCCAGGGAATGGGCGGCCTCGATCTGCCCGCGTCCGATGGACTGGATGCCGGCCCTGAATATTTCGGTCATATAGGCCCCGTAGTTGACGCCCAGGGCAATAATGCCGGCCGGCACAGCATTGATGACAATGCCCATCTGGGG
>JAJRVC010000183.1 GCA_024277475.1 Deltaproteobacteria bacterium | reverse complement strand
TGCCCATCCACGAAGCCATTTTTATCCATGGGCACTGGCGTAAGTTTCCAATTCAGAAATGAGCAATTTTTTCTCTGAGCAAGGCCGCACAAGGGTTTACGTTGAGACGTACTTTTCGTACTTCGCAGACGTAAACCCGCGTAGAACGCCGCTCAGAGGAAAAAGGGCCATTTATGGATGGAAACTAGGTAAACTCCGGTTGAGATGCTAAATATGAACAGGTTATCACTTGGAATAATACTGGCTTTATCCGTCACAGTCATCTTTGTCTCACAATTTGCAGCTTCTGTAGATTTGAACGCGGCGGAAGAGGAGGTTGTCACGGTCACAACAGCCTGGCCGGTGGATCGCGCACGTCCCGGTGATTCGGTCATGCTGGCAATTGTAGCCGATATCAAAGAAGGATACCATATCAATGCCGATGCGCGCCAGGCCAAACCGTTTGAGAATTTCAAACCGTATCCTACAAAAGTGACGGTTGTCGATGCCACGCCCGGAATAATCATGGAGCTCCCCCGCTATCCCCGGGCCGTGCCGATTGAGGTGCAGTATGCTACCGGGGATCTGATGTCCTTCGAAGGCAAAACCGTCATTTATCTGCCGATCAGACTGGAAGATACGCTAATGCCGGGGGAACTGTCGCTCAAGCTGGAATTTGAATACCAGGCCTGTGCAGCCAGTTACTGCCTGTTTCCTAAAAAAGTCAAGTTTGATGAATCACTCGCAGTGGTCGAAACCGGGGCCACCATTTCAAAAATCAATCGTGAATTGTTTGCAGGATATGGTGCGGGCCCCACGGTGGAACACTCCCGGGGTGTTGACTTTGATCTTTTCGGCTGGACCTTTTCGATAGACATCTCATCCGGGTTGGGCCTGATACTGCTGCTTCTCACCGCCGCAGCGGGCGGTGTGCTGCTCAACTTCACACCCTGCGTTTTGCCGCTGATCCCTATTAAGATCATCAGTCTGTCACATGTGGCTAAAAACCGCCGGCAGTGCTTTATGCTGGGGCTGGCAATGTTTCTGGGAGTGCTGGCTTTCTGGATAGCATTAGGAATCATGATCGCTCTTGTCAGCGATTTCAGCGCTACCAATCAGTTGTTCCAATATCCCGCGTTTACCATACTGATCGGCCTTATTATAGGGGGGATGGCCGGCGGAATGTTCGGTTTTTTTTCCATGCGGCTACCCCACTTTATTTATATGATAAATCCGCAACAAAATACGCTCCGGGGTTCTTTTGGGCTGGGAATTCTTGCAGCAATCCTGTCGACACCCTGCACAGCCCCCTTTATGGGTGCCGCGGCTGCCTGGGCTTCGGCACAAACATGGGCAATCACGCTTGCCACTTTTGCCGCCATCGGCACCGGAATGGCTTTTCCCTACCTGTTGCTTTCCGCCTCACCGGCTCTGGTCCGTAAAATGCCGAACACGGGACCGGCCAGTGTGTTAATCAAGCAAGTCATGGGGCTGTTCATGCTGGCGGCGGCGGCTTATTTTATAGGGGTTGGCCTTGTGTCGTTTTTTTCTACCCCGTCAGCTCCCCCGAGTAAAATATACTGGTGGCCGGTTATGTCTTTCGGCATTGCCGCCGGCAGCTGGCTGGCTTATCGAACACTCCGGATCACATCCAAAATGAAATTAAAAGCAATTTTTACCGGGGCCGGCATACTCGTTATCGCCCTGTCGGTTTGGGGAGCGGTACGGCTGACCGATCAGGGGCCGGTTGCATGGGTATATTACACCCCCCAGCGATTTGAAGCGGCAACCGCCAATCGCAAAATCGTCGTAATGGTCTTCACCGCCGAATGGTGTCTGAACTGCAAAGCGCTTGAACAGGGGGTTTTAAATAATCCCAAAATTGTAAAACTTCTTACCCGTGAAGATGTCGTGCCGATGAAAGTGGATATCACCGGAAACAACCCGGAGGGAAAGGCAAAACTCAGGGAGGTCGGCAGTCTGACCATCCCGCTTCTGATAATTTTTTCTTCAAATGGCGAGCAAAGTTTCAAAAGCGACTTTTATACAGTGGACCAGGTTTACGATGCGATAACTAGCGCCTTGAATAGCTTCAGGTCGTCAGGTGTGGTGAAGCCTTCTTGGAGCATAGATTTCAGGCCGGCTTCGCTATTTATTATGTTGAAATAGTCGGAAAAGTATGAGAGTGTATTAAGGAAGTACTATTCATCGGTATGGCAAATTTTATGTATTATTGGATTTCACTTACATTGTCCCCAAAATTTCAAAATTGAAAAGGAGTAAAACACAATGACAATTGCTCAGGATCTGAAAGCATTGAACAAGAACATCCAGGCACTCGGCAAAACCCTGGACAGACTATTAAAATCAGTTGAGAAAGACGAAAAATCCAAAGCGAAAACAACCCCAAAATCCCCGGCAAAAAAAGTCGCTGCAAAAAAAACCCCCGCAAAAAAAGTCGCCGCAAAATCCCCGGCAAAAAAAGCCCCCGCAACTAAGAAAGCTGCGCAACCGACGGCAACCGACGAGATCTTGAAAATTATAAAAAGATCGAAAAAGGGTGTCGATGCGCCGACCCTGATTAAAAAAACCGGATTTAATCAAAAAAAGGTCCGCAACATCCTTTTCAGGGTATATAAGCAGGGAAAAATAAAAAGAGTGGACAAGGGTATCTATACCACCGTGTAAAATGATAGAATAATCAGATCTTTTTTTTGGACACTATCTGGCGTAGCGAGGCCTTCTCGTAGAATAGGTTTCAGGTGTCGGGTGTCAGGCTGGCTTTCGCTTTTTCACTACTGAAACCTGAAACCTGAAACCATATACCCGTATGTTGGAATAAAACCGGCATAAAATTTAGCGGACATATTACGGATAATTTTCACCATCCCGGTTTACGTCTGCCCGTCAGGGAAGGCGCAGCGTAAAAATCAGGAAACGGGAATTTCTGAAAATTCCGGCTTTCACGGGTGGTTTTGTTTCCGGATGAGTAGATACCCGGGTCCAGAGGACCAGGATTCCGGTGTTAGAGTGAAGACGCCACGCTTTATCCATATTTAAAGATAGCCGACCGAAGAATACGGAATCACAGCTTGCGACGAACCCTTCGGTCGGGATCTCAGGGTCGAACGACTCCTTGCGGCAAGCTCAAGGCTTGAGCCTGTCGGAAGCAACCGTGCCGAATTTTGACATTCGACATTCATTATTCGACTTACCCGCAATGCCTTGATTTGTATCAACCCGATGCACCTTTGCAAAAACCTTCTATCTTCGCGTGGGCACTGCCCGCCACATACCACCATCGAGGCTATTAAGTTTTCTATTTGATTAAACCGGCCGTTTTTCAGGCCGGCGGCAACCCCGACACCTGGATAAATTCAGCTAAGGCGCCAACAACCTTGATTTCTACCCGGGGTACGGGCTATGACGCCCCCCCGAAAAAAAGGCTTTTAAACCGGAACAAACTTTGGTAATGTGCAAACCGATTTGTCGGCATCTATGATTTAGCCGCCGGTGAATGTAGGGGTTCAAGGTTCATAGGTTCACGGTTGGTACCCAACCGGCTGGTTGATTCGGGAGCTTTGACCTGACGTGCCATCGCTGCATGGCGGCGGGAGCATAAATGCAGAAGAGTAATTGGATTTGAGGATATTGAATGACACGTCAAAGAAACGCGGCAGCAGTCTTTATTGTAATGGTCCTGACACTTTCTGTTCCAGCTTTCGCCTCTGATACAACGACCACGACTCAGCCCGGGCTGCGCCTGGCTTCAGCGGATCAGCAGGCTGAAACCGAGCATGCAAAAACAGCGCCCCATGGGGCTGACGGTGCCGATGCGACAGCTGACAAACCTGGTAACAGTCATGGGCAGGGCCGCCCCAATCTGGGCGAGATACTTCCCTTGTGGAGCTGTATTCCATTTGCCTTTATGTTGCTGTCCATTGCTCTATGGCCTCTGCTGATGCCGGATTTCTGGCATCACCACTTCGGCAAAATTTCCGGTTTCTGGGCTGCCACCCTGGCCATACCGTTTTTGATCGCATTCAAGGGAAGTGCTCTTTATGAAATCCTTCATATTGTCCTCGTAGACTATGTTCCTTTTATTATCCTGTTATGGTCTCTATATACTGTTTCCGGCGGCATTCTGTTGCGTGGCACTTTGCGCGGGACACCGGTTGTCAATTTAATCATGCTCATCGTCGGCACATTGCTGGCTTCATGGATGGGTACGACCGGGGCGGCCATGCTAATGATTCGTCCCTTCCTGCGGGCAAACGATTACCGCAAAAACAGAACTTTCATGGTGGTATTTTTCATATTTCTGGTTGCCAATGTCGGCGGGTCGCTGACCCCGCTAGGAGATCCACCTCTTTTTTTAGGCTTCCTGCACGGAGTATCATTTTTCTGGACGTTTAATATACTGCCCCACATGCTGACGGTTACCATTCTGCTTTTGGGGATATACTTTATCCTGGACACCTACCATTACCGCAAGGAGGGTGTTGCAGCTCCCCGGGAAAACGATGTCAAGCAGCCATTGAAGCTGGACGGCATGCATAACTTTATTTTTCTGGCAGGTATCGTCGGTGCCGTGCTGATGAGCGGTGTGGTCGACTGGGGGCAAGTCAATACATTCGGCGTGCACAGATCCGTTCAGGACTGGGTCAGGGATGGATTGCTGATCCTCATGGGAATCCTTTCCCTGGTATCGACATCCCGGCGCTTGCGAGAAGACAATGATTTTACCTGGTTCCCCATTATTGAAGTGGCGTACCTTTTCATTGGAATTTTTATCACCATGATACCCTGTCTGCTCATTCTAAAGGCAGGTTCCCAGGGTGCGCTGGCATTTCTGATTAACGGTGTAACGCTGCCGACACATTATTTCTGGGTAACCGGCGCACTTTCAAGTTTTCTCGACAATGCCCCGACATACCTGACATTTTTTAATACCGCTCTCGGAAGTTTTTATTCCGGGATGCCGGAAGCCGGCGCCGTTCCCCTGTTGATGACCGAAAACGCCATCTATCTTAAAGCGATCTCTGCCGGAGCGGTATTTTTCGGTGCATGCAGTTACATCGGCAATGCACCCAACTTTATGGTCCGATCCATTTCTGAAGAGGCCGGAACGCCCATGCCGAGCTTTTTCGGTTACATATTGAAATATAGCTTAATATATCTGATTCCATCTTATGTGGTCGTATCCCTGATATTTTTTTAGATCGCAGATGGTGCCGGGCTGGGATGGTGAAAATAAGCATTTTTAATGAGGGCTTCAGGTCTTTAATGCCTTCCCTGTCCTTAACCCTGAACGTTGAACCCTGAACCTGTGAACGATTACTAATTAGTTTCCATCCATAAATGGCCCTTTTTTCTCTGAGCGGCGTTCTCCGCGGGTTTACGTCTGCGAAGTACGAAAAGTACGTCTCAACGTAAACCCTTGTGCGGCCTTGCTCAGAGAAAAAATTGCTCATTTCTGAATTGG
>JAJRVC010000182.1 GCA_024277475.1 Deltaproteobacteria bacterium | reverse complement strand
CCTGCTTGACGGCAACCATGCAGCACACCGATGAACAGTACCCATGGTCACAACGGTTGATGTCCCGGGAGCCGACGCACTGCAGCCAGGCGATTTTCCCCGGTGCTTTGCCATCCGGGCGTTTGCCGTGCATGCTGGAGGGGCGCAGCAGATGGCCGTCATAGGGGCCGGTGGCTGAAAGGATGCGTTCAAATTCCAGGGAGGTTACCACATCCGGCAGCCGGGTATAGGAATAGGTGTCAAAACGGGATGGATCAAAGGACTTAAACCCCGGTGCCAGGATCATCGAACCCACACGGAGGGTAATTGTCTTTTCGCGGTCGTCAAAATTGATGGCACCCGCAGGACAGTTTTTTTCACAGGCACCGCATTTTCCCTTGGTTAGATAAATACAGCTTTGGGGATCAATGGCATATTTCAACGGTACGGCCTGGGAATAGGGGACGTAAACCGCCTTGCGCTTGATGAGCCGTTCATTATACGGATCGTCTATCTTTTTAGGGCATTTTTCGGCACACATCCCGCAGGCAATGCATTTGTCCATGTCCACGTAGCGCGGATGCTGCAAAACAGTGACAGTAAAATCGCCCTCTTCCCCTGAAATTGACTGTACCTCGGAAAGGGTGAGCAGTTCGATGTTGATATGCCGGCCGACCTCGACCAGTTTGGGCGAGATGATTCACATCGAACAATCGTTAGTGGGAAAAGTTTTGTCCAGCTGGGCCATGGTCCCGCCGATGGCCGGTGATTTTTCCATCAGGTAGACATAATAGCCGGAGTTGGCCAGATCCAGGGCGGCCTGCATACCGGCAATCCCTCCGCCGACAACCATAACAGCACCCTGTACCTGTGTGTCTGTCTGAGTATTGCTCATGGAGATGTTTCCTCTTTTTTGTCTGGCAGCGGGTTCAATATCCGTTCCAGTTATTTCTTATCCCGGCAGGCCTTTTCGACGGCCTCAATCAGTTCATCATCGGTAAACGGTTTGGCCAGATAATTATCGGCGCCCTGTTTTATGGCCTCAACGGCATTGGATATACTGGAATATCCGGTCATGACGATAATGCACAATCCGAGTTTTTCTTCCAGGACGGTCTTGAGGATATCCATGCCGTCCATATCGGGCAACTTCATATCCAGCAGCACAATGTCATAGGCTCCCTGCCGGATTGCACCTAACCCGTCGCTGCCGTTGTTTCTCATGGTCACCGTGTGACCCTTTTCCGATAGCACCATCTCACAGGCGTCGCAGATCACGCTTTCATCGTCGATGACCAGTACCTTGAGTGGTTTCATGCGCCCTCCTTTGCGTCGGCTTTTTCTGCCATAAAAGGGAATTCAATCGTAAAACGCGTGCCTTTGCCCGGCTCGCTGAAAACCCGGATATCTCCCTGATGATTCTTGATGATGCCGTAACTGACGGCCAATCCGAGACCGGTACCGTTGGCCCGGTTGGAGTAAAAAGGCTCAAAGATTTTTTTAACCTCACCGGCAGGGATTCCACAGCCATTGTCGGCGATTTCCACCACGATACAGTTCTGCTCCGGGTTCACAGTGCTTTTTATGGAGACCCAGCCGTGATCTTCGACGGCATGCAGGGCGTTTAGCAGCAGGTTAATCAGCACCTGCTCAATTTGGTTCTCATCCAGTAATGTTTTGAGCGTGTCCCGGGCCAGCTGTCTTTCGATGGTAACATGGCGCAGGTAGAATTCGTTTTGCACAACACCCATGGCGGTGGTTATAATAGTGTTGATGTCGGCGGCAACCTTTTGGGGCTTTTTATCGCGGGCGAATTCGAGCAGCCCCTGGATGATGATTTTGCACCGCTGGGTCTCCCGGATGATAACCTTCAAGCCTTTTTCAAAGGGACTGCCCGGTTCAACCTTTTTGCTCATGCTGGAGGCGAACAGCAGGATGCCGCCCAGGGGATTGTTTATTTCATGGGCAATACCGGCGGCCATGCGCCCCAGGGACGACATTTTTTCCATCTGGGTGGCCAGATGGGTGAAATGTGCCTGCTGGTTTTCTATCAACTGGACGCGTTCGATGATACAGGCACATTGCACGGCCACCGTCAGGATAAAATCCAGTTCGTCATTGGTGAACTCACGCTGTTTTTCAAGATAGACGCGAATCAACCCGATGAGCCTGTCTTCGATGGCCAGCGGTACATCCAACATCATCCGGACGCCTTCATCCCAGGCCTGCTGGGGATATTGCACCCGGGGGGCGTGCCAGATATCGGTGATGATAAGCACCTTGTGCAGGTCGTTCGGATCGGGAAGCAGCTTTTCGGTGGTTACCGGGCCTTTATTAAGATAGTGCTTGCCCATCCCGAAGCCCGCGCCCACTTCGAACTGGTTGGTTTCCTGGTTGAGAATTCGCAAAAGGGCCCCCTTGGCGTTTAAAACCTCGGAGGTCTTTTTGACCACCACATCCAGCACCTCCTTTACGCTGGTGCTGGAGTGGACCGCCCGCAAAATATCTCTGAAGACTTGAAAATAGTTTTCAAATTTTGCTTCCGATTTCATAGGATGCCCGCAAATTTGAGGTGAAGATCAAAATTCATTGCTGCTCAATTCCCTTATTATCCCAACGTTATGACTGTCACCTGGATTACCAGACCTCCCTCTCCAGTCGTTTGTAGATGAATATCGATTGTTTCTGGGTCAGTTCTCCCACGTTTTCGTTAACCCACTTCAGATCGCCGGAGGCAATGGCTGCCTTGGCTTCAATTGACAGCGGATAGTCCGCAAGCGCAAAAGATCCATTTTCCATCAAATCAGACCAGAAATCCATATCTTCGGCAGTGCGGTTCAACACTTTCAGCACCTCCCCTATCTGGATCAGTTTTTCTTCATCGGTTTCAGCTCTTTTCACAACGGTCTCAGCCGGTTTTTCCCCATGCTCCTTGAGTGCCTTATGGATGGCGGTTTTTATCTGGTCCTCGGTAAACGGTTTGGGCAAGAAATCTAAAACTCCTAACTTTATAGCATTAACCGCCGCGGTCGTGGTGCCGTAACCGGTAATTACAATGACTTCAGTCTCGGGTTTTTGGGCTTTTACCTGTTTGATGATCTCCATGCCGTCGATGTCCGGCAGTCGCAGATCCGCCACCAGGAGATCAAAGCGTTTTTTTTCGAACGCTTCCATCGCCAGTCGACCCGTATCGGCCAAATTTACCTCATAGCCCGCTTCGCTAAGGACCAGTTCCAGGCCCTTAGCCACGCTATAGTCATCTTCCATCACCAGGATATGAGGGTGAGTTTCATAATCGGTTGCCGTATGTTTCTGAAATGGTGTCATGATGATGCCGCCTCATTTTTTTCCTAATTTATTTTGAATGATATTAACAAGAGCAAAGGATGTGCCAATTAATGATGGAGGTAAAAAGGATTGCATAAATTATATTTTATATTATATCAATCGGTTATGTTTAAAATCGGAGCCATCCATCCAGGTTTCGAGGAAGACAGGCGTATAGAGCTCTGTACGGCTACAATCGCAATATTGACATATTTCGCTGTAATTAAAGGGTATTATACGCGTATAAAAAATTATATGAAAGTATAACGTCCTATACGCCAAATGATACGCCAAATGATACACCAAATTTTGTTATTTTGTGGAATATACTTTTATTGAAGCCGCATTGACGGAGGTTGCCGATATACCGTGCTTTTTCATGAGAGCGGAAAAATTGGACCTTTGCATGCCCACCCGCCCGGCGGCCCGGGTGATATTTCCGTCCGTAGTGGAAAGGGCTTTTTGAAGAAATTTTTTTTCGATCTCCCCAAATTGGTTTTCCAGCAGATCCCGTTTAATCGATTTGAGTTCCTCCAGTGTTTCGGGAACCGTTTGCCGGGACTGACCTTGTGTTGTCTTCCAGTGATCGGACAGATTATGGTATTTCAGAACCGGGCCATCGGAGAGGATGACCAGGCGCTCGACCACATTTTTTAGCTCTCTGACATTTCCCGGCCAGTCGTAATTAACCAGTACTTCAAGAGAATCGTCCGAGAATCCGTCGATGTGCTTGCCTGTTTGGCGGCAATACACCTTTAAAAAATGGTAAAGCAGTCGAGGTATATCATCTTTTCGTTCCCTGAGCGCTGGGATAAATATTGAAAATACGTTTAGGCGATAAAAAAAATCTTCCCGGAAGCTGCCGTCATCCACCATGGCTTTCAAATCCCGGTTGGTGGCGGCAATGATCCGAGCATTGGATTTTTTCAGCCGGCTGGCACCCACCGGTTTGAACTCCCGGGTTTCCATGGCCCGTAGTAGTTTGGCTTGAATATCGATGTTGAGGTTGGCCACCTCGTCCAGAAAGAGGGAGCCATAGCTGGCTACTTCGAAAATGCCGGCTTTATCTTTGACCGCCCCGGTAAAAGCACCTCTAACATGTCCAAACATTTCACTTTCCAGCAGGGATGAAGAAAACGTATTGCAATCCACTGCCACAAATTGACGGGCAGCCCTTTTGCTGTGGGCGTGAATGGCGCGGGCGAAAAGCTCTTTGCCGGTGCCGCTCTCACCGCAAAGCAGTACCGTAGTGTCGGTGGGAGCGACTTTTTGGATTTCATTAAAAACTTTGAGTATCTTGGGGTTTTCACCGATGATGTTGCCAAAGTCATATCGCTCACTGATTTGGTGTCGCAGGGCCAGATTTTCTTCTTTCAGGCGCTTATTTTCAATGGCTCTTTGGACGGCAAGGATCAGTTCATCATCTGTAAACGGCTTGGCAAGATAATCATATGCCCCCAGTTTCATGGCTGCCACGGCGTTTTCGACGCTGGAATAGCCGGTCATGACAATGAGGTAGATATCAGGCTGCCGTTCTTGGGCGCTGCGCAAGATTTCCATTCCGTTCATATCCGGAAGCTTCATGTCCAGCAATGCAAGATCGTATGCTCCCCCAAGGAGCATTTCAAGCCCCTGTACGCCGCGCCAGCAGGTATCCACCACAAAACCCTGTTCCGAAAGTGACAGCCGGCAGCCGTCACAGATTACAGGTTCATCATCAATAACAAGGATTCTGATCGGTTCCATTTCAGTCGTTCCCACGATTCTGTGAGATGATTGGGCTGACAGCAGGGCTTTGACCGCCAAACCGGATTGCCTTATCCGATTTGCCGAAGATCCGTTTATTTCCTATTCTATTCATCCTCTTTAACTTCAGACCTCATAATTTACTATGAAAATAGCTCTTTTTTTTGGATATTATCGGCGTAATGAAGCTTTTTCGGAGAATAGGTTTCAGGTGTCAGGTTTCAGGCTGGCCCTCACTTTTTTACTACTGACACCTGAAACCTGAGTGCCAGTGTCCAATTATTTTGCAAATATGGGATAAATCTATAATTTATAACCACTTAACTAATCACCCAATCAACGATATCTCTAATTACTCATTTGATTATCAAGCCAGTAAAGAACGCAAAGGTTTAATTGTTTTATTCCTTGCAAGTGCTTCAAGTTTTGGTTATCCTGAAAAAAAAATTGATGGATTTGTAAAAAGTCAGAATTTCGATTTTTGTTCATTGTAACACACTGAAATTACAAGTCTTGAAATTTTATTTTTGTGCTTTTTGTGCCTTTTTGCGGCCATATCAAAATTGGTTTATTGTTAAACAGGAGGCCGAGAATGTCTATTATAACTATTTCCAGAGGGTCCTACAGCAAGGGAAAAGAAGTAGCCGAAAAGGTTGCTGCAAAATTGGGCTACGATTGCATTTCCCGCGAGGTTCTGCTCGAGGCTTCAGAAGAGTTCAATATTCCGGAAATAAAACTGGTTCGTGCCATCCATGATGCCCCCTCGATTTTGGATCGATTTATTTATGGAAAACAAAAATACATCGCTTATATCCAGGCTGCCATCTGCCAATATTTTCTAAAAGATAATGTGATTTACTACGGGCTTGCCGGCCATTTTTTTGTCGATGACATCGCTCACGTTCTCAAAGTTCGAATTGTTGCCGACCTGGCAGATCGTGTGAAAAATGAGATGGAACGAGAGGGAATAACTGCCAAAGAAACAGAGCATTTCCTCAAAAAAGATGACAGGGAAAGAAGGAACTGGAGCAAATTCCTTTACGGTATTGATACACGGGATCCGCACAATTATGATTTGATTCTTCACATAAAAAATATTTCCGTGGATGATGCGGCCGAAATTATCTGCCGCACGGTTTCTCTGGAGCATTTCAGGACGACCCCTGATTCTCAAAAAGCCATGGCTGATCTTGCCCTGGCGGCAAATGTGAAGGCTGCCCTCGTGAACGCAAAGCCGGACGTCGAGGTTCAGGCCGACAATGGGTTGGTTCAGGTCTATACTGTGGCTCCTGAGCCCGAAGAAGAGACTATTGTCAAAGAGCTGACTAAGATTGCCGAATCCGTTCCGGGGGTAAAGCAGGCAAAGATTCATGTTCGCATAACGACTCCGGTGCCTTGAATGCGGCCGATTTTCTGTTATCAATAGCGAAGCCTCGCCCCAAACCGACAAGTCGACGAGAAACGTATACTGTTAACGCCGCCACAATGCTCGCAGAACGACATCTTTTTTTCCACCTATAGCGTTTTGACTAAATAGATAACCAGCAACAAACCGATGGAACCCAACAAAATAGCAACCATTACGTCGCTTATAATCGACGGACGGTAGGTGTCTTCTATGATTTGCTTTTCGGTAACAATATAGCGGTAGACCGCCAGAAACCCGGCAGCCGCGCCCAGAAGAACGAGGAAAATTCCTAGAAAAACGTAGTAATCAAATTCACCAGCAACATCTTGAGCGCCGGTAATTTGAAGGGATCCGGAGGAAGTAAAAAATTTTTGAATAACGAAACCGAAAGCCATAATCCCGATGCTGGTGCGGATCCATGCCAAAAAGGTTCGTTCATTCGACATATGTACCCGGCGATTTTTCACCTGGACCTGTCTTTTTTCTTCCGAAATTTTTTTCCTGAACAGATACATATTGAAAAGCCTCTTGAGCCTCTTGGGAGACTTATCCCAACGTATGTTTTTTTTCAAGCTAATTCAAATGCCGGGCATCTTTTTTGTTTAATCCCTTTCTGTCTAAATTATGCCCTGATCTCCCACCAGTCGGAAAATTCATAGATTTTGCCGGGATCAGGTACCGAATTCAAATTCCCATCAGCCCCGGAAAACATAAGAAGCTCATATTTCAGTTTCCCCGGAAGGTTCACCTGGTAACTAATAGTATCTTCTTCTTCCAGAAGAGAGAACAGATCCCTGGATGCTGCTTTATTGATATGGTAATTTTTTTCCAGGAATTCACGAATTCTTCTGCGACCATTACGATAGTCTTCTTCCAACCGACGGCCGAATTCCACCAGTAATGCCTTTTTTACATCCGCTTGAGAACGTCCCCCGGAAAATTCATGACACAGATCCTCGTTCAGATCCTCGATCAAAAGGCGCACTTTGGTTATGAGTTCGTTCATTTTTTTTAATCGCGTTTCTACCGATTTTTTTTCTGCTTCCAGCAGAGAAAGCTCCCTGGTCACATAATCCCGGTCGTCCTCCAGACGGTCCTCTGTTTTTCGTGCCCGTATTTCCGCTAAGCGGTTTTCCCAGTTCACCAGCTTTATTTCTAATTGAGACCACATCTTCAAGCCCCTCCTTCGCTCGCCTTTATAAGGGCGTTCTCAAGTTCCTCTTGTTTTTCAATCAGAGCCTCAAGCCGGTGAAATTGATTCCGCATGGTGTACCGCTCCTCTTCCAAAGTCCGCAGTTCTTTTTTGAGGATGTTTTTCTCCTTATTAATATGGGCCGCCATTATGCGTTTATCGTGATCAACAAACCAGCCGGCAAATTTTTCCATCGTTTTCATGGACCATCTTCCTTTTCTATTTATCGCTATTGTTTAAACCAGCCCCACGGTAGACCTGGATCCCGACGCAGCCAATGATTTTGGCCGGCACAGAGACTGCACGCACATCAACAACAGCCTCCGATCAACTGGCCCCTGTCAGTCAGCCGCATTCTTTTTTCGCCATGGCTCGACCCCGTTATTTGTTACTTTGCTTGCCGTAGTGCCGTTTCACCGCAATAGGCGGCAACGCTTCAATGGCCTGTTTATCCAATTTGAGGTCAACCCTGTCTTCATAAGCGTTTTTAATGCCGGAAATGGGCAGGGTTATTTCCTTTTTACCCCACAGGTGACCTTCCATCAGAACCATGTGGGTGATGTGACCGCTGGCCGGATCCACTAAAAACTCCCCCACTTTGCCCACTTTGCCGTCCGTAGCTTCTACTCGAGCCCCCCGCCGCACGGCCAGTCCACCCGGCGGGATGCACTCCTGCTTCACGGGGATGTAAGAAGGCCGCATCACCGCATTGGTGACATAAGGCCTCATATATACATCATAGTAATAACCAGGATAAGCAGGCGCCGTGCTCTTGATATAATGGGTTTTAACAAATGGTTCCATTGCGGCAAGTTCGTCTTTGGTGTAGTCCAGGCGGATGGTTTCGGAAGTGGTTTCCACAACCTGATCAATGGGCACCAGATGCTCCTTTGATGAATGCAAGCCCTTGCCTTGCACCACGAAATGGGTCACCTTCTTTGTTACGGGGTTGATGATTACGCCCGTGGATTTACCGTATGAACCATCAACACATTCAACTTTTGCATTTAGAGGAATGTCTATCATTTTTTGTCTCCTTGCCTAAAAGAGGGCGACGTCATGTGCCGCCATGTTAAGTAAAGGAAGTGTTCTGCGTCATTTATTACATGTTCCATATCCAGGTTGAGTTTTAACTGACTATGCTCATGAATCCCGTTCTGGTACCCGGCACTGCCTTATCTTTGATATATTCCTATAAATGCACTTTAATTTCCGCTACCTAGGTTACACAGATATAATTTATTTTTGCACCCGATCAAAATCATCGGGATGTATAATGTCTTTGAATTTTACCTGGCCATTGAGAAATTCTTCGGGCCGGAACCCGAACTGACGGATGTTTTTGGATTTAGCATGATCTGACTTCACATGAACTTCTCAAAAACTATCTTTTTTACTGGCATAGCATTAAAGCCATTTTTTTTTCAATTCGAATCGCTAAAAAAAAGAAACGGTCCATACGAACACTGGCTTGCGGCCTTAAAAAAACCTTTCTGTCTATACGTGATGAACAGCGATGTCAGAAACTTTCAAGGGATCAAATATCTCTTTTGCTCTGGTTACCTCATTCGGCATACAGTGGACGATGACGAGGTAATTTTTGGATTTAACGGCGGTTTCATAGTAGGGCACATTATCCCTGAGAATGCCGCAGCGTCGCAACCCTGCGCCCAGGGCGCTGAGCTCCGTTTCAGCACTTATCTCCTGCCCCTGAGCAATGGCCGAGGCCAAGGGGCCCCCTACCGCAATAGGGCCAATACCCGGAATGCTAAAAAAAGCGGCACCGGATGGGATGCCCCATTTTCTAATCCGGTCTCCGGCATTATAACCGCCGGGTCTATCCACTCCGGCTGGAGCGCTATTGCCCACAACGGAAAGCTTGTGAATGTCAAATCCAGACTGTTGCAATTTTCTTACAGCCTGCCAAGCCTTTTCATCGCCGGGGCATATGGCAACAACCGAATCATTTTTTGACATGGTCGAATTCACTATACTCATCCCTTACCAGACACTCTCCGGCTAATAAATCGGCCGATAATATTTGACACCAACCTCGTATGAAACTATACCAGAATGGCACGGTTTTTTGATGATTAAACTGGCCTCTTTAGCCGCCGGCGACCGGGTTCATATGAAACTCCGCATTGCCGGAACAGTGAATTGATTGATCAGTTTTTTTCAGATTTTTTTGAAGATTGACAAGTTTCTCATATTTTTGCTACGCCGTTCCCGTTCCGCAGTATCCTGCAGGTAAAACCCTGAAAGGACATCGTACAGAGCCTTATGAGTTTTTTGCATTTTCACAGGTTTATCAAAAAAAACCTCGGTTGCCACAGCAAAAAATTCAGCTTCATTTTTAGCGCCATAAGAGTCCAGGAAGGTTTTTTTTCCTTTTTTTGATTTACTGCGCAATCGAAGAAATTCTTCAGAAAAAACCTTTGCCCATATTCTGTATTGATCCCGGCTATGAAGCTCAGGCGTTCCGTCTGCGACTCCATCTAACATATCAATAAAATGAGCGAATTCGTGATATACAACGTTATGCCCGGATTCAGGATGCCGCGCCTCTCTTTTAACCGTATCCCATATAAGAATCACAGGTCCCCGCATAAATGTCTGACCGGAAATTGCTGTTTTCGGCCGTTCCGGGAGCGGGCTTTGAGTAAATACTCCGGCTCTTGAAGGCGGAGCAAAAACGGTTGAAGGATAAACCAGAATAGTGACAAGTTTTCGAAAAAGATCATGGGGTAAACAAAGGACCAGCAAGCAGGCCTCAGCTGAAATAACAACCCTTATTTCATCGGTAATTTCCAGTCCGTTGCAACCTTCAAAATTTTTTTCAGCTATAAAAACCTGTACCAACTGTTCCATGTGAATCTTTTCATCTGAATTCAAAAAAGAATAGTGAGTGACCCTTTCCATAAGAATTTCTCTCCATTTAACAGGGAAGGGTTCTTTTAAAATTTCTCTTCTGTGGTGACTTTCTAACCAGTGAAACATGTATTGTATCCTAAGGGGATAAGAATCAAGGCAGAACAGTCAGTCGGCAAAGGTACGTGTCGGACCATGCTAACAGGCCGGATATCCGCCGAAATCATAACTTTCAACACATTCAACCTTTGCATTTAGAGGAATGTGCATCATTGTACTTTACCTCCATTTGATACTTCGCAGCTCGGCTGCGGGGTAGTTCATTTACTGAATTAGTTCTATGCCTATTTTTCTCCAGACAGGGCAAGGCAATCACTGCGCCATAGGCAAGCCTCTTCATTGCAGTATTTCACCCTTTCGGTGCCGTAGCAGGCAATGTTGTACTCCGCTTTCTGGATTGCACGGATAAGATCGGTCTTTTTCTTTTACTTCATTTATTTTCCCGTGAGCGGATGATGAGCAGCGGCCGGTCGATACGGTGCAGGACACCCACCGCCACGCTACCGTAAAAGGCCCGTGCCAGGCCGCCCCTTCCATGGCTTGCCATGGCGATGAGATCCACATCTTCGCGGGCGGCTGTGTCCATGATCACCTGCACTATCGGGCCGGATAAAATGAGTTTTTTGGCTGCTATGCCTTTTTCCCGTAATTCTCCCTGGAAACCGGCAAGATACGCTTCGGCCTCCTGCCTCTGCTCACTGCGTTTTTGCTGATAATTTGATAAATCAATATAATCGCTATAACCCAGTCTGAAGATTTCCTCCTCGACTCGCAGGAGAATTACTTTGGCATCGTAACGTAAGGCCAGTTCTTCAACATGGCGCATTATTGCTTCCGCCCTTTTTGACCCGTCCAGCGGGACTAAAATAGTTTGATACACGGTAGTGCTCCTTTTCATTCTGGATCTAACTATACCGACTGTCTCCCTACTGTTCTGCTACCGAGGTTACAAAACTTAAAAATAAATCCCGGATTTTCACGGGTGCCAATTTTATTTTGACATGGTCGAATTCATTATACTCATTCCTTAGGGCACGCTCTCCGGCTAATAAATCGGCCCATAATATTTGACACCAACCTTATAAGAGAATGTGCCGCTATCGAGTATTTCTTCGCACCATTTTACTTCTGCAAGAGTTGCTGAGCGCAACCCCTGGCAGACGCCGGTGCAAGGGCCATGCGGGTGAAATTTTTTTACCCTGATGTAGAGGGTTGCCCCGGAACGAAGCCTGCAACTTGACTTGAAACACATACCCTCCGTGCCGTGATTAAGTGTCTGAGCATCAAAATAGTCATTTTTATTGAAATATGAAAACACAATGGGTGCGGTATAGTCCCGGCGTTCGCAATCCCTTTTCTCCGCATTAGTCTTCATGTTCGGCACCTTTTTTATTTAAAATATTAGTTTGGATACCTTATTAAAACCATCTTATTCTGCTACTCAGGTTACACCGATTCAATTTTTTTTATTTTTGGAAGAGGAAGAAAATTGGTTTCATCGGGAGAGGGTGGAGCGGCGGTATCGATATTCGAAAAGGCTGAAAATTAATCAAGTCCCAGGTGATGTTCCATTCTGCTCACCAGGGAGTGTAAATTTTTGACATGCATGTGTTTTCTGCTGGTTTCCAGGATACCTTCTTTTTTTAATTCGATCAGGTGGCGATTTACCACTACCCGCACGGAGCCGATCATGCTGGCTAACTCCTCATTGGAAAGATCATTGATCAGCTTCAGCTCCTGCTGCTGATTTTCATGGTCCACATGGCGCAAAATAAGTTTTGACAGTCGGGTGGCGGTATCGTGCAAAGACAGGTCGGAGGCCAGTTCCTCCAGGTTCCGTATTTGTTTTCCAAGGTAGGGCAAAAGGGTGCGGTTGAATTCCGGATGCTTTTTGCCCCACTCGCGGGCTTGCTCTAACGGAGCGCACAGGACTTCAAGATCGTCGAGAGCGGTTGCGATGACCTCGTGTTCCCTATGATCTAACAGGCAGATGACATCAAACACATCCCCCGGACCCAGCAGGAAAATGGTCAGCTCACGGCCGGTGTCGGGGTTGATGCGCGAAATTTTAAGGCGCCCGGCAATAACCAGATAAAAATGCTCAAGAGTCTGACTGCTGGACATGGCGGGCGACTTCTTTTTCCAGGTCTCACGGTGAAACGCCAGCAGCATGTTCTCAAGGGTGGGTTTATCCAGGTTGGCAAACAGGGGGGAGCGGTGCAAAACACCGAAGCAATGGGAATAGAACGGGGAATCTGTTCTCATTTTAATAACCTCTGTATTTCAATCTGTCGGGCCCAAATTTTTCGGCCGGTTGTTGCTGTTGCTGCGGCATGGGGTTGTACTATGGGTAACCGCTCACAGGTTCAGGGTTCAAAGTTCAGGGTTAAGGGATAAAGACAAAGAAAGCATTTAAGACCCGAAGCTCTCGTTAAAAATGCCCATTTTGCCAAATAAATGGACACTGACATTCAAGTGTCAGTAGTAAAAAAGTGAGAGCCGGCCCGAAACCTGGTCCGCCTCCGGCGGAACACCTGAAACCTATTCTCCGAAAAGGCTTCAATACGTTCGATAATGTCTAAAAAAAAGAGCTATTTTCAGAGTAAATTATGAGGTCTGCAATTGGACTATACGTTTCGTATCATGATGAATCGTATTATACAACATAAAGATCTTGATTCTAACCTGATTATGCTCTATTAGCAATGAGGGAAACTGAGTTTTCAGAGTCAGTATTTAAAGAGTTTTTCACAGGTAAAATGATAACCGTCGATGTTATCATGGAGGGAACCGGCAACACAAAAGTCATCATGAAGGAACCTGTGATCCGGGGCAATATCAGATCTCAGGGCAAGGGAGCCGCAAGTGCGGAATTTGTGTTTGACATCAATGAACCGAAAAAATCACTGATTGAAGTCACCGGCCCTATAGCGGGGGAAATTAACATCCACAAAGAAGTTTGATGTGGCCGCAAAAGGGCACAAAAACCACAAAAATAAAATTTTACACTTAATAATTTCAATAGGTTATATGATAAAAATTCGAGAATTTTGACTTTTTACGAGATTGTCAAGTTTCAATTACCACAAAATTTATTTTTTTTAACCATCTCCAGACCTGATCAGCAAAATTGGAATCTCGGCGGCCTGCAGTATCCCCGCAGCCACGCTTCCATAGGATACCCGAGCCAGACCGCTAAAGCCGTGGGTAGCCATTGCTATGATGTCGGCGTTCACTGCCGTCGCGTTATTCAAGATGGCTTTTGATACCGATCCATAGGCCAGTCGGGTGACGGCATCAATTCCCTTTTCGCAAAACCGCGTTTTGAGACCATCCAGGTAGGCCTGGGTATGTTACATACGGCTTTCAAACTCCCTATGGTACCGGGCAACATCAATGACTTCATCGCGCCCCAGCATAAGGGGCTCCTCTTCGACTTTGAGGAATACAACCTGCGCGTCATTGCTTTTGGCCAGATTTTCGGCATGCTCCAAGATGGCCTCAGCCCGCTTCGATCCGTCCACCGGAACAAGTATTGTCTGATACATCACAACCTCCTTTAAAAAAATAGCGATTCTTGTGAATGGTTAACCTTTTGTCTATTTCTCACCGTGATCCATCAGGGCGGCCTGAGCGGAGGCCAGCCGCGCAATGGGTACCCGGAAAGGGGAACAGGACACATAAGTCAGCCCCAGCTCATGGCACAGTGCTATGGATTTGGGATCACCGCCATGCTCGCCGCAGATGCCGCATTCAAGATCCGGGTTTGTTGCACGTCCCTTGGTAATCGCAATTTTCATCAGTTCCCCCACCCCGTTGCGGTCAATTGTGGTGAACGGATTTTGCGGCAGGATCTTTTTTTTGATGTATTCCACCAGAAAGCCGGCTTCGGCATCATCCCTTGAAATCCCGAAAGTGGTTTGAGTCAGATCATTGGTTCCAAAGGAAAAAAAGGCGGCATATTCGGCAAGTCGGTCAGCGGTCAGTGCCGCCCTGGGAATCTCGATCATGGTGCCGAATTTGTAATTCACCGAAACTTTCTGCTCCTGCATGACTTTATAAGCCTCGGCCTCTAGGGCTTCACGCTCCACCTTAAGCTCGTTAACGTGGCTGGTCAACGGAATCATAATTTCCGG
>JAJRVC010000181.1 GCA_024277475.1 Deltaproteobacteria bacterium | reverse complement strand
GCTTTGGCTGCCGGCAACCGGGTTCGCAAGAAACACCGCCTGGCCGGAACAGTGAATTTTTCGAACGTCGAACATCGAACGCCCAACGTCGAACTTCGAATATTGATGACGCTACGCTTTATCTATTTTAAAACAATCGAACCGCAGAATATCGAAGGAAGGAAATGCTTCGCTAAATCTTTTATAAAACAGACAGAATACATTTATTCGACGTTCGATGTTCAATGTTGATGTGGTCGCAAAAAGGCACAAAAACCACAGAAATAAAATTTAACAATTAATAATTACAATAGGTTATAAGATCAAAATTCAAGAATTTTGACTTTTTACGAGATTGTCAATGTTCGACGTTCATCAGTTTCTTTCTTGATTAAACCGGTCGCTTTTTTGGCCGTCAGCTGGGCTGGCATCTGACATCTATCTTTTGTCCTCTATTTACCGGCGGTTTAATATAAGGGTCACAAATTAGAACTGCAAGCTATTTAAGGACAAGGTGCAGGCTATAAGGTTTCAATAATTCAGACTTCCAAATTGCGAAATCTGTCTTATACCCTATACCATAGACCCTTTTCTACCAGGAGAGCGGCTTCCAAATAGCTGGAGCCCGTGACCAGGAGCCGGCACCTAATGACCGTTTTGGGATCATTGACTTTATAATGACGGATTGTTATTGTAAATCCTATGGAATCAGGGAGCATCGTTGAATATATCGACCGCCAAAAAATCATGTGCGCGGTTATCCTGGAAGTAAAAAATACACGGTTGAGGCTGTTGACCGAAAACAATCGCGAGGTCAAACTTTCGGCCGGCCGGTTGCTGCATGAAGATAAAGTTCGTATTGATTTATCCATGGGGCGTGACAACATGGTGAACACCTTAAAAGGGGTTGCCGGAAAACGCAAGGCGCTGATCCGCCAGGTGGATATCAAAGACCTGTGGGAAGTATTAAATACGGAGCAGGTGTGGATCGATTTAGAGACCATGACGGAGTTTTGTTTTCCGAACAGTCCTTCGGGTGATCATGAGTCGGCCATAATCCGGGCATTTTTTGATGACAGGATGTATTTTAAATTCGATCTTGATAAATTTTTTCCCAATTCCGCAGAGAAGGTCGCCCGTATCGTTGCCCAACGGCAGGAAGAGGAACGTAAAAACAGGATTGTCGAATTCGGTGGTGATTTGTTGAAACGGCTGTTAAACGACACTCCGCTGCCTGGTGATACGAAGGAGGATGATACCCAAGAAGTTATTGACATATTAAGGTCCTATTATCTTTTTGACCGGGACAGCAAAAATCGTGCATTTGCCTGGGCTATGATCAGCAAAGCAGGTCTGGAGAGGACGGCGGAGCTTTTTTCACTGCTTGTCAAACTAAACGTTTTTGATGAGAATGAAAATATCGACTTGCTGCGCTATGAGATTGCAACCGAATTTTCTGAAGAAATACTGACCACTGCCGGCAACCCCGCCCCTGCCGTTCTAAACTTTTCCGGTGAAGGGATGCGTACGGATTTGACCTCCCTGCCGCTGATGACCATCGATGGACAATCTACCCTGGATTTTGACGATGCCCTCAGCATCGAAAAGATGGGAGATCGGTTTCGTCTTGGAATTCATATCGTAGATGTCGGTCATTTCGTTCACAAGGGCGATGTCATCGACCAGGAAGCACTTTCCAGGGGCAGTTCTATCTACATGCCCGATCAAAAAATATCGATGCTGCCGACCGAACTTTCCGAAGGGTTGTGCAGCCTGAAGGCCGGCCAGCTGCGACCTGCCATCAGTACGATGGTGAACCTGAGCCATTCACTGGAAATTATCGACTATGAGATTTTGCCGAGTTTGGTTAATATAAAACATCAGCTAACCTATTATGATGTCAATCTTGCGGCCGATCAAAATCAGGACGTGATGATTCTGCGTGAAATTTCACAAAAATTTCGACAGAGGCGGCTGGATTCCGGCGCTGTGCAGATTTCGGTGCCGGAAATCAATGTGTGGCTGGCGGATGATGGCACCCTTAGTGTCAATAAGATCAATCGAGAAAGCCCCGGCCGAATGCTGGTTGCAGAACTCATGATTTTAGCCAACTGGCTGACGGCAAAATATCTGGCCGAACATAACATGCCTGCTGTTTTTAGAACCCAGCCTCCTCCCAGGGAGCGCCTTTACAGGGGAGATGAAGGCACTTTGTACCAGAACTGGATGCAGCGAAGATTCTTAAGCCGTTTTGTCTTGAGTCACCGCGCGGATAAACACTCCGGACTGGGTCTGGATGCCTATGTGACGGCAACTTCGCCCATCCGGAAATATTTCGATCTGGTTACCCAGCGGCAGGTACGAGCGGCACTCGGTTTAGAGCAGCCTTACACTTCTGAAGAAATCGACCGGCTGATCCAATTGCTTGAAGTGCCCATGGGCAATGTATCACGAATTCAATCCGGGCGACACAGATACTGGCTTTTGAAATATCTTGAACAGCGTATCGGTGAAAAAGAAGAAGCCATCGTTTTGAAAAAACAGAGAAATCATTACCAGATCCTTCTTTCCAACTATATGATTGAATGCGATCTTCCCATATCCGGTGGTTTTGTGTTAAAACCCGAGGATCTTATTCAGGTGACGATCCAAAATGTCAGGGCCAGGGAGGGTCAAATCGTGGTCTATATCGGGTGATGGATGACAGAGGACAGAGGACGGAGGTCGGAGGACAGAGGTCAGAGGTCAGAGGACGGATGACAGAGGTCAGATGACGGATGACGGATATTTGAATTCGGAATGCGGAAGTGGGAATTAATTGAAGGGAGCATTAATGCGGGTGTTATTACGGCTATTTTTTGGATCTCACCGTTGAGGCGCCGGGGCATCCGGTGGCGAGGGCGTTTAAGGAGTTTTGAACGTCCCTTCCTTTTTTTTTATAGTTTAAATCAGAAAATGAATATTTCTCTTGAAAAAACAACTTAAATAAAATATTGGTCTATATTATAAATAAATCTTGTTCAGGGAGTTTAGCTATAATGGGAATCCAAGAGCGCAAGGAAAGAGAAAAGGAGCGGCGGCGGCAGCAGATTATGGTTGCCGCTAAAAGGGTATTTACTAATAAGGGTTTCAGTAAAGCAACCATGGAAGATATCGCCCAGGAAGCAGAACTCAGTCCCGGCACCCTGTATCTGTATTTTAAGAACAAAGAAGAGCTTTACGCCTCCCTTTCCCTCAGGATACTCCAATATCTTCTTATTCGTGTTGAGCACGTCAACGATGAAAAAGACGCCGGTCCGGAGGAAAAATTAAGGGCCCTGATGGACGCCATGTACGACGTCTACGAATTTGATCCGCTTATCATTATTAACATGTTTCACCTGCAATCGAGCGAGACCTGAAAAAATCTTTCACCCCAACTGATGACCGAGATAAAGAATTTGTCCCGTAAATCTCTGGGCTCCATCGCCAAAATTTTTCGAGACGGCGTCGATCAGGGCCTTTTCATCGACCGCCATCCGACCGCCCTGGCCGACACGTTCTGGTCCTTGTTTTCCGGTGTCGTGCTCTGGCTGACGAGCAAAAGACTG
>JAJRVC010000180.1 GCA_024277475.1 Deltaproteobacteria bacterium | reverse complement strand
CAAAAGAGTCAGAGAATTGCGGCTGCAAATCCAAAATGAGCTTCGCGCTTCAGAGACACTGGTAAATTTAAAAATTTCCAAAGAACAAAAACAACAACAATTACATGCAAAAACCTAACCGGATACTACTGATATTTCCTCCAATTCAGCCATCACCTCATGGGCGCATTTGTCGTATTCCAGAAGCGATTTGAATGCTTCATATTTTTCGCGCAAAACCGTACCGGGAGAAAATACCTGGTAGGTCCAGTGTTTAAATAGGCTTTTGAGCAGCATAAAAAATAATAGAACCCATACGGTCGTTAAAATCAGAATTAACCCCCAGGATAGATGCCACAGCAGAAAACTCTACCAGGGGATAAAAATTATAGGACGCTACAACTATCCGTGCTCATCTAACTTTATGCGACTGCTGACACAGGCATGGCAGGAACCCGACCGCAGCCTGGCTGCATCCGACAGGGACAAAACCCCAATAATGTTTTTCGGATCCTCCCTGTAAACAAAAAGTCGGTGCACTTTCTACAACTTATTGGAAATATGGTGTTTTTGTTGCCATCCCCGTTGGAGATACTCATGGAATGATGGAACAGTTATTCCAATTGTGAGCGAAGCGAACTAACTTGTTGCATATTAATTACAAACAAGCGTCGATTATTCGGTAAACTCCTTTTTCAGGGTTGATAATTGTTCTGATATTTTTTTCAGTTTTGTGGTCATCCTGGCCCGGCACAACTGGGCGATACTCTTAACGAACTCATAAACCCTCGTTTCCACTGTTCCGGACCAGAATTTTTCCTCATCCATGATCTGAACGTATTGATTCACAATCAATTCCTGCCATTCAAATATCGAAGGATTTACATCCTGACCCTCCAGAATATCCTTCCAAAAAATCTTGATAGTTTTTTTGGTTTCGATCTCCGCTATCTCTTCCGGTTTGGCTTTAAGGCTAACCTGCATCCCCATGATGAATCCCTTGTTTTATTTTCTTCCCGGCCTTTATCAAATTCCTCGCGTAAAAATAAAATCGTTCTGGATGTCGCTTCCGACTTTGAATTTTGTACGGCCGACAATCCGGAAATTCCATTTTTTGTAGAATGAATTGGCCCGGCGGTTCAATTCCCACGAACTTAGCCACACAGAACGGTATCCCCTTGCAAGAGCCTCTGCTAAACATGCTTTCATCAATGTGTTCCCGATATCGTGAGCATAATACTTACGCCGCAAATAAAGACGGACCAATTGTATCGTATCGGGATCCTTAACACAGTCCGGAGGGATTCCAGGATGCAGGTAAGCGTAGCCGGCAGCCGAAGCGTCTATTTCAATGATAATGAACAATGACTGACCGTTATTCAGCTGTGCCTTAATGTCTTCGACTTTAAAAGCGGTTTGCAAATAGTCCGCCATGTCAGGCGCAGCCGTTTCCTCCGAAAAGGCCTCATAAAATGAAACCCTGCCAAGTTCAACAAGCAGCTCGGCGTCAGATGGACCGGCAGTTCTAATCATTATAAGCGTTCACAGGTTCAAAGTTCACCGTTCAGGGTTAGGGCTCTGCTAGACCGCCGGGACATGGGTCGTCGTTACTTCTGCCAACAGTCGACCGCCGTCTCCGGTCACTCGCGTTCTGACAACCGTTACCCGTTTACCCTTGCGAACAAACCGGGCCTCTGCAAAAATCTCCCCGCTGCGCTGATTGCTGAGCAAGTTTGCATTTAGATTAATGGCCAGTGGGAATCCTTGCCCCTTCTCTCCGAGTTCAGAGGTGCCGATGGCTAACACCGTTGCAGTAACATCTGCAAACCAGAGTAGCGCCCCGGCCTGAACGGTACCGAAAGGATTCAGCGCTCCTTTTCCCACGGGCATTCTGCTGACAACACAATCCTCTCTTCTTTCTTCAATAGTAAATTCTAACTCACCAGTGCGTTTGGCAGTGTTGAGATGCTCCTGAATGTTCATAGCTCGGGGAATTCCTTTGTAGCATTGAATTCAATCCATTTCCCGCCATCCTGCTTTGACAGCCTTTGATAGATATAATGGGCCGCGGCCACATCCTCCACTGCCAGGCCCAACGATTTAAACAGGGTAACATCCTCCTTTGACTCCCGGCCTTGAATTTTATCGAGAAGGATATCGCCGATCTCTCCCAAAATGTGAGCGTCATCGATGGCGCCTTCTTTTTTAGGGAAAAGAAAATCTCCCGCCTCGTTGAGAGTGGATTCGCGCCGGTCAACAAACAGCCTTGATTTTACCACTGCCGCCGTATCCAGTTCTCTGGCAAACGGGACGCTGGATCCAACCGCATTGATGTGGGTTCCCGGAGCAATCCAGTCACCTTTCAATACCGGGTTTGTCGAGGATGTCACCGTACAAATAATATCAGCCTCACAGACAGCCTCTTTGACGCTATCAGCGGCCTTTATGGGAATGTTGCGCTCTGTCGACTGCCGATCGGCAAATTTTTGGGCATTGCTTAAATTGCGGCTCCACACCCTGACACGTTTGATCTTGCGTGCCACCTGCATGGCTTCAAGGTGGGTTTTGGCCTGCACCCCCGATCCTAAAATTGCAAGAGTTGCGGCATCATCTCCGGCCAGTAATCGCGTTGCAACTCCGCTTACGGCGGCGGTGCGAATAGCGGTTATTTTACCGGCATCCATCATCGCCAGCAGACGGCCGTTTTGAGTTTCAAACAACATCACTGTTCCCTGGTGAGAATCATATTCAGTAATGTGATTTCCGGGGAAAACACTGATGGCTTTTAATCCCATCACCCGGGTATCTCCCAGATATGCGGGCATCATGCCGATCAAACCACTTTTATCCGGCAGCCACGCCAGGTTACGCAGCGGATTGACTGCGTTGCCGCGGTTAAGCATTTTAAAAACATCTGCCATGGCCTCCACGCATTCGCTCATGGGCAGCCATTGCTGCACTTCCTGGTGATTGACCACGAGTACTTTCATTGGATACCCCCCGTTTGATTTCGGAGTGCGGATTTTGGATAAAGGTGCAAAAAATTTAAATCATCCTGTTTATCCTGTCAGATAACAAAGTATATAAAAGGAATCCATTCCTTTATTCGTCAATCGTTGTTCGTCATTCGCCATTAAATAAAACCGTTTTCAAGGTCTCAAGGCTGATATTTGCGCCGCAGATAATAACAACAACATTTTTTCCGGCAAGGCGATCACGCCGCTTTACCATAGCCGCCACAGCAACCGCAGCGGCCCCTTCAATCAGCATGTGCTGTGTCTGTAAAAATTCCCCCAGGCTTGCCTTGATTTCGTCTTCAGTCACCGTTTCATAATCATCGATCAGTTCACGGCACAAATCAAAAGTAACGGAACCGGGTTCGATTCCACCCGCCGTGCCATCGGAAATTGTCGGCAGGGACGGCAAATCAAGAATTTTGCCGGCGCCGACCGACCGGATCATCACCTGGGAATTCTGGGGTGAGCAACCGATGATTTCCATCCCGGGATGGATTGATTTAAGATAACCGGCGAGGCCGGAAATCAATCCGCCGCCGCCCAGTGCGACGAAGACGGCATCAATTTTTTTCAGTTCTTTGACAAGCTCAACGGCAATGGTACCCTGACCGCCGATGACCTGTAAGTCATTGTAAGGGGGTATATACGTCAAACCGTTTTGTTCGGCAAATTTCCGGGCGTGAGCTTCGGTGTCGGCCGTATCGTTACCGAAGTACTGCACCTCGGCTCCCAGCCTTTCGATTGCCTGAACTTTGACGGGAGAAGCATTATCCGGTACAAAAACGATACCCGAGGCATCGAGCTTTCCAAGGCTGTAGGCGACGGCTGCGCCATGATTTCCGGTGGAGGCGGTAACAACCCCCCTATCCCGCTGCGCCCGGGTCAACGACAGCATCTTGTGCATTGCACCCCTTAATTTAAAGGAGCCGGTGTGCTGCAAATTTTCCAGCTTGAAGTGAACATTTGCCTCTATCGGCCGGCTGTAATACGGGGAATATTCCAGTATCGTTTCTCTGATGTACGGACGGATCCGTTTTTCAGCAGCAATGACTTCTTTTGCAATGTCCATAAGGCGTTCACAGGTTCAAAGTTCAGAGGTTCGGGGTTCAGGGGTTCACAGGTTCAGGGTTCAGGGGTCAGCCCTTTCAAGGTAGTACTATTTCTTTTTTCTTTTCGCTAGAATTTGGGCAGTTGAAACATGCGGAGTATTTTTACTACCTTTTCGTTTTGGTTGGGGTTTTTTCGGGCCCCGAGGGTGTTTTTGGAATCTGTACAAT
>JAJRVC010000179.1 GCA_024277475.1 Deltaproteobacteria bacterium | reverse complement strand
TCCAGCCTTGAGCATCTTCCTTCTGTCTTCCGTTATCTGACTTCCTTCATCTACCTTTTATTACAGCACAATCCCCACATACCCCACGAAACTGTCCCCCGGTGATTTGTCATAGCTGGTGGCGTAGGCAAGCTCATCGGCCTGATCGGCACCCAGGTGTTTGGCGGTTTCTATGGCGGCGGCGGCGGCTCCGGCACAACAGGCATTCTGGCTGGACCGGGCTTCGGCGAGGACCTTTTCGGGCTCCAGTGCCAGCATGGCATCGATGACCCGGCGATCATTTTCGTTGCGCACCCAGTCCAGCGCCTGCTTTGCAGTGCCTTTGGATACAAAACCATAGTTGGCGCCGTAGTGGGTCAGGTCGGTGGAGCCGATAACTTTTACCCGCAGCCCCAGGCGTTTTGAAATCCTAACAACTGCACGACCGATTTTTAGGGAATTTGCATGCGGCGGTACACCCATGGCAACGATTTTGGCATCTTTGAAAAAGTATTTGATAAAGGGCAGTTGGAGCTCCACCGTGTTGTCCCGGGTAAAATTTTCTGGGGTTTCAAGCGTAAAAGAGAATTTTTGAGCCAGCTCGGCAGCCAGCGTTTCTTCCACCGGAATTTCACCAAAGGGCGTTTCCCACGCACCTTCAGCCATGATACAGCAGGGGGAATCGGCATGAAGATGCATACCGAATATCACCACCACATCGGTTGCATCCTGACCTTGCAAACAATGGATCACATTACAGGCGAGGCTGCCTGAAAAATACCAGCCCGCATGGGGTACAATGCCGCCCACCAGAGTTCGATCCGGTGGATTGAGGTTTTTACCCTCCGCAAGAAAACCGGTGATTTCCCTCTCACATTCGGAAGCACTGGAAGGATACCAGCTTCCCGCAAATACCGCTTTCCTGACGTTTGCGGATTTCATGATTCACCTCCCTGGATGGCTTTGGTTTTAATGGTTTAGATCGTTAGGATCGTTTAGATGGTTGAGTCCGTTCGGCTGGTTTTTCTCTTTCAGTCCTTTAGAAAATGGTGGATCTTCGACTTTGAGCTTTTTCGCCTCCAACGGCCTCAGGCCCACCTTCGCATCTTCCCAAATTTCATCCTGTCACCCTGTAACGTTTTTCCCTTTTGAGTCTCTTACAGTATAAACAAACAAAGGGAGGTTGTCTATGCCGATTTATGAATACAAATGTGAAGCCTGTGATTGTGATTTTGAAATTTTGACGACCCGCAGTGAGGAAAATAATATTATCTGTCCCGAATGCGGCATTAGTGATGTCAAGCGCCAGCTGAGCGTGAGCTGTGTCGGCGGATCAGAGCCTATCAATTGTGCAAGCAGAGGATCCGGAGGTTTTTCCTGAGCCGGGTAATTTTTAATGGCGGTCTGCCATTTTAAAATTCCCTGTGAGCTCTCAAATAAGGGTAAATCTTCTCTATGAACGAAACAGGATATATCTTGTAAAGTAGGCCACCGTGCCGGCCTTTTAGCACCGCCACGGTGAGCTGTCCTGCGCTAAAAATGTTCATCCATAGGTGTTTTATTGCAGCATGCAGCAGCATTAATCGCGGCTGGAACTGCTGCCGTAATACATAGGGTAGTGTCAGTAACCCTGATTGACATTGCCGCAACCGGTAAACGACGATAACCTCATCTTGTTCTCTCCAGCCGCTTACACCTGTGTCGCCTCTTTTTTTTCAAATATTCGGGATCTAACCTGCCTTGACAGCCTGACTTTTATTATTATTGTTAAGTTCAAGTTCCCTTTTAATAATAATGAAGCTTGGATATAAAAATTGACCCATACAGGAGGATGTTATGTGGGAATATACAGACAAAGTCAAAGATCACTTCCTCAATCCGCGCAACGTCGGTGTGATCGAGGACGCCGATGGCGTGGGTGAAGTCGGATCCCTGGCATGCGGTGATGCATTGACTCTTTATTTTAAGCTTGATGAAAATAAGAAAATAAAGGATGCAAAATTTCAAACTTTTGGATGTGCCAGTGCGATCGCATCCTCCTCGGCGCTGACCGAAATGGTAAAGGGACTTACCCTGGAAGAGGCCCAAAAAATCACCAATGAAGATATTGCCGAATATCTGGGAGGACTTCCCAAAGAAAAGATGCACTGCTCGGTCATGGGCCGTGATGCCCTTGAAAAAGCCATCACCTGTCATCTCGGTGAACCTGATAAAGAAGTTGAAGGTGAAATTGTGTGCGAATGTTTTGGGGTGACCGATCTTGAAATCGAGCGGGTGGTCAAGGAGAACCATCTTTCCACCATTGAAGGAGTCACCGACTATGTTAAAGCCGGCGGGGGCTGCGGAAATTGTCATGATCGCATCCAGGAAATCATCGATACCATCCTGGGTACAGAGCGTCCGGTTAAGAAAAAAGCCCCGCTCCTGACGAATTTGCAAAAAATAAAGTTGATCGAAGAGAGCATTGAGCGGGAAATCAATCCCAATCTTAAAAAAGACGCCGGCAGACTGGAACTGGTCGATGTCGACGGCAACCGGGTCCTGGTAAGATTCGGCGGCAGCTGTGCATCCTGTGTCAAATCTCCGATCACGCTCAAACATTATGTTGAAAGCAGGCTGCGAGAACTGGTAACCCCTGAACTCGAGGTTGAGGAGGTGCAGTGATGGATATCATCTACCTGGATAACAATGCCACTACCAAAGTTGCTCCGGAAGTGGTGGACGCCATGTTGCCTTATTTATCCGAGTATTACGGCAATCCGTCGAGCATGCATTCATTCGGCGGCGATGTCGCCGAGAAAATAGCAAAGGCGCGGGAAAATATCGCCAACCTGATCGGCGCCACACCGGATGAAATCGTTTTTACCAGCTGCGGCACGGAAAGCGACGGCACCGCTATCCGCGCCGCCATTGAATCCTATCCCGACCGGAAACATATCGTCACTTCCCGGGTCGAGCATCCCGCCGTCAAAAACCTTTATGAAACTCTGTCAAAAAAGGGTTACCGGGTTACGTTTGTGCCGGTTGACAGCCAGGGGCGTCTGGATCTGGCTTACCTCTATGAAAGCTTAAGCGACGATACCGCCATTGTCAGCCTGATGTGGGCAAACAACGAAACTGGTGTGATTTTTCCCATCGAAGAAATTTCACAGGAGATCAAAGACCGGGGGATTGTGTTTCACACCGATGCGGTTCAGGCCGTAGGGAAAGTTCCCATGAACATCAACGAAACCGGCGTGGATTTGCTGTCGCTGTCCGGTCATAAACTGCATGCGCCCAAAGGTATTGGTGTGCTGTATGTCCGCAAGGGGACAAAGTATTCGCCCTTTATGATTGGGGGGCATCAGGAAAAAGGCCGTCGGGGGGGAACTGAAAATGTGGCCTCCATCATCGCCCTGGGCAAAGCTGCCGAAATGGCGCAAAAGCACCTGGATGAAGACGGGTATAAACGGATCGGGCAACTGCGGGACAAACTGGAAACCACCCTGCTGACGCAGATTTCCCATTCGATGGTTAACGGCGATCGCGACCACCGTCTGTTGAACACCACCAGCATTGCCTTTGAATATGTGGAAGGCGAGGCCATCCTGCTGCTGATGAACGAACACGGCATCTGTGCATCATCGGGTTCGGCCTGCACTTCCGGTTCCCTGGAACCTTCCCATGTGCTGCGGGCCATGGGTGTGCCATTTACGGCGGCCCACGGTTCCATCCGGTTCAGCCTCAGCCGCTATACCACCGAAGAAGAAATCGACGTCGTTATTGAAAAAACACCTCCC
>JAJRVC010000178.1 GCA_024277475.1 Deltaproteobacteria bacterium | reverse complement strand
CTGATACGGATAGGATGGCATATTCACCAATGTTTACATCTGAATACCCCCTTAAAGGTCTGTCTACATAGCGGTTCCTGGTCGATATGGTGACAGTGCCGCTGCCATCAATGGCTTCCGAGGCATTTGATACAAGGTTCATCACCGATTTTCTGATATGAACATGAGAGCCGATTATGTTAAATAAGTCGCTATCGAGGTTGGTCCTGACCGTAACCGTTGGATGAAACTGCTCGAGTTTTTTAAACTCCGGAGAATTTAAATAATCAACGACCAGATCATTTAAGTTCAAAGGCTCTTTTGTGACAGCCACTCCTCTTGCCACCGTCAACAGATCCTGGACAATGGCAACCGCCCTGTGCCCGGAATTTTGAATTGTTTCAATAGGTTTTCTGAACTTGCTGTTTTCAGGTAAATCCAGCAAAATTAATTCAGGATAGCTTACGATTCCTGAAAGGATGTTATTCAAGTCATGGGCCACACCACCGGCCAGAAGTCCAAGGGATTCCATTTTCTTTGATCTTACGAGCGTTTCTTCACTCTCACGCAGTGCTTCCTCAGCCCTTTTGCGCTCGGTGATGTCTTCAATGATTCCATCGTAATACTCGACCTTACCTTTTTCATCTTTAACCACTACGGCAGATATAGAACCGATGAAGGAAGTTCCGTCTTTTTTGAGAAGCTGCAGTTCCTCGTTTCTTATGGTGGCGTTTTTTAATATTTTTGTATTATATTCTTTCCTTTCGTTTGAATTCTTATATAAATCAGAAACTTTAACTTTGAGAAATTCTTCCCGGTTATCAAAGCCAAACATTTTTACGATAGCAGGGTTAGCCTCGATAAATTTGCCGTCGGGTCCTGCCGTATTTCGATAGATACCCACGTTAAGATTATTTGCCAAAGATTTATATTTTTCCTCGCTTTCCCGCAGATTGATCTCCGCAGACTTACGGCGTAAAATACTAGTGACGAGGATCGTAATCACAACAATCAAGAACGCAAAGGTTCCAGCAAGGCCCCAGATAATATTTTGGTATTGATAATACACGGATTTTGGTTCGTTTAAAATGATACTTCCCTGGGGTAGAGAAGTCTTTTCGATATTCCATCTTTGCAGTTGCTCATAATTAAACATATATGTATTCGGGCTTTTGAGCCTCACAGGTATATCGGCAACTTTTTTTCCTTCCAGGATTTCCAAAGCAATTTTAGCTGCTTCTGCACCATGGTATTTTCCTGATTGTACTTTCCCACCAAGGATTCCATATTGAAGCATTGATTCAAGAACACCATACAGGGGGACCGTAGAATTTTTTGAAATTTCAGGGTATCCCTTTTGCCATGGTACGAAAACACCATTCTTGTCTTTCAACCAAATACACAATAGTGCAATGCTGTTGTCAGGAAGATTTCCGAGCCGGACCAGCATTTCTGAAGTTGTCAATTCGGCGCCGTTCAAATAGATGAATTTCAGGGATGGAAATTGAGATTCCGCCGCAGTGGCTTGTCTGATGTAGGCCTGACCCGTTGTGGTTGCATCACATATGACTGCAACCCGGGTGGTGTTGGGATGCAGTTTTAATGCGATGTTTAGGGTGGCCGGGATGTCCGCATCCTGCACTATTCCGGTTATTAGTTCCTCATGCCCTGCAATCATTGAGGCGGAAAAATTATTGACACCCACAAATACGATCGGTGTATTTCCAAACAGGCGCCTATGGTACTTTTTGGCAAAAACGAAGGCGTTATCATCTGAAACGATAATGATATCAGGCTTTATTCCTTTATATTTTATTTCCATCAGTCGAAAAAAAGCCTTTTTGTATTCATCCGTGTTAATCCTCTTTGTATCCATGTATTCTATAAGGATTTCATAGTGTTCCATCCCTTCTGTGAGAGTCTTTTCAATACCCTGGACGACACTGTCAGTCCAGGGGTAGCCCTTATGATAGGAGTTTAGAATAAGGATCTGTTTCTTCTCGGTACTGTGTCCAATTGCCGGCAACAAAACAAAAAGAAAAAAGATGAAAATTGATCGTAACTTGAAATTCATCCTTTTATTTTCTCACAACAAACCATTGATGTCTATACGATACCGCTATGAGATTACCTTCTATTCTATCTGGAGCCATATGTTTTGTTTCAAGAAAAACCTGAGCTCCCATAATAGAAAAGGGACTGATAATAAATTTAATCAGATTTAATGTATCCTTTGATTTTTGTATCTTCGACAAAACCTGTCATGATACCATTTTTGATTTCCATATTAATATAAAAACGTCCTTCCGGGACTTCTGTATACCCCTCCCATATGCCATCATAAGATGACGACAATGTCTCTAATTTCTGGTTGGCCGTAGCGCATGCTATTATTAATAAAAGGCACGTGATTAGAATCGGCAGCAATGCTTTCATGCTGTTCACCTCTTTTTCAGCAGTTGTCGGACTTCGCGGCGCAGCACCTTTCCGGCCGGGCTCAAGGGAAGCTGGTCGGTGATCTCGATTTTTTTGGGGGCTTTATAGCGGGCCATATTTTGTTTGCAGTGGTCGATCAATTCCCGGGGGGATATCGTACTTCCATGGGCAAGCATCACCAGGGCGCAGATCTCTTCGCCCCAGATCTCGTGCGGGATGCCGACGACTGCCGAATTCCGGACCGCCGGATGGCTGTTCAGACAGTTTTCCACTTCGATGGCGTAGACATTGTAACCTCCCGTGATGATCATGTCCTGCTTACGATCGACCAGATAGAGGTAGCCCGCGTCGTCCATATAACCCATATCACCGGATTTCCAGAAGCCGGTGCTGGAAAAATTCTCTTTTGTCAGCTCGGGTGCCTTATAATAGCCTTCGATCGTGTTGGGACCCCGGATCCAGATTTCACCGCGCCGGCCGGCCGGCAGTACCTGGCCGTCTTCATTGCAGATGATCACTTCTTCCCCGGGCATGGGACGTCCCACCGATTGCAGCCGGTCGATCTGCTCCCGGCTCTGGATGGTGTGGTCTTTTCGGGCTAAAATGGTAACAGACGGCCAGCATTCGGTGGACCCGTATCCTTGGACAAATATCTGCCCGAAGAGTTTCAGCAATATTTCCAGCTTGGAGGGGGAGATGGGAGACCCGCCGTAACGGATTGTTTTAAGGCTGCCCAAGTTGTGCCTGCTTGGCAGGTTCATTTCAAGCATGCGATAGAGCACTGTCGGAACAGCGTAGATCATGTCCACTTTATGGGCCTCAATGGTACGGCCGATGGATTCCGGATCGGCTCCGTTAAGAGTGATGACCGCACCGCCTTTGATGTGCACGGGTATCACCACCGAGCCGGAAGCGGCATGATGCAGCGGAGAAAAAAATAGCGCCGCAGGATGCTCGAAGGGTAGGGTTTCGTAAAAGTGCGCCGGATTACAGCCCCAGATCCACAGGTTGGAAAGCGTGTATTTGGCGCATTTTGTCATACCGGTGGTTCCGCCGGTAAAACGCAGCACACTGATGTGTTCGGATGTATTATCGGCTGTAATTTCTTCTGCAACCTCTGCCGGCGCGGCCTGCTCCACCAGGTCCCAGAAGTAATAAACTCCCGGCCGGGATTTTTCAGGGCGGTCCATGACAACCAGGTTTATCCTGCAAGCCTGCAGATGTTCGTAAAGTTCCGGCAGCAGTCTTTTTTCAAGAAAAACAAGCTTTGGACCGACATAGTCAATCCGGCTGAGCTGATCGCCGACGGAATCGCGCACATCGATCCACACAGCCCCCACCGGGCTTTTCAGCATCCAGGGGTGAAACAGGGCCATGTTGTCGTTGTCCAGAATGGTGGCGTAAAAATCGTCCTGACGGAGACCGAAGCGATGCTTTAGCGTGTTGCTCAGCCTGTTGGTAAGCTCATGCATGCGGGCGTAGCTAAAACGACGGCCCCGTTCGACATTGATGACGGCGGGATTGTCGCCGAAGCGCAAAGCAGTCTGCCGAAATATTCGGCCCATGTTAACGAACATAGCATAACCTAGGTTCAGGGTTCAGGGTTCTGGGTTCTGGGTTCTGGGTTCGGGGTTCAGAGTTCAGGGTTGAGGGTTGAGGGGTTCAGAGTTCAGGGTTCTGGGTTGAGGGTTCAGAGTTCAGGGTTCTGGGTTCAGAGTTCAGAGTTCAGAGTTCAGGGTTGAGGGTTGAGG
>JAJRVC010000177.1 GCA_024277475.1 Deltaproteobacteria bacterium | reverse complement strand
TTGCCGAAAGAAAACCCTTAATAAAGCGAGGTGTATTGCAGACCCGCCTCTACGATGACGAAGTACATCAGACCGTTTTCGGACTGAGGAAGATCCATAGTCCGCGACGAGGCTACCTTTTTCGCCCCACCTCTGCCACCTCCGGAATCTACGTGCTGTCGTTAATCGAAGGAAGTGATGTTGAAGCATATGATTTTCTTCTTAAAGGAGATTCACATGACAATGACAGATCGCCGAAGCGGAAGAGATAAGATCCTTGAAATCTTGCTCAAAAAAGTGGTGCGCATCGTCAGAAAAAGCAGAATCAAGTCGGACTGGCGCGGTCAATGGTTTGCCAATACTCAATTGGATCGACTGCGACGAATCTATGAACAACAAGGGTATCAAACAACACGACTTTACCAGGTAGGTCAAGTGGAACGTCGGGGCGGAGGCGGAGGCCGAACTGACTGGGAAAACGTGAAAAATAAAACCCTGCTGGAAATCCTTGATGAAATTGAAAACGCCGTCTCGGGAAAGGGCCTGGACCGGCAGATTGGCTCCTACCTGCTGGGGCGATTAAATGCGGTGATTTCTGAATCTATGGGAAATAAACAGGAGAAGAAAAAATGAGCTTGGATATTAGAAGATTTAACATTTCGTTGATCACCGAGGAGCCGTTCCGGATCGGCGCACTGCAAAACATACTGTCTACGTCGGATAATCCGGTGGCAAGGGTAGGAGACCGTGTTGTAGTACAAGGATCTTCCCTTAAAGGGGCCTTGCGCGCCGAGATTGAACGCTACCTTATTAATGAGCATACAGACAACCCGGCCATGAAGCCCTGTATTCCCTCACCATATAACACCCTGTCTTCGGATGAACGGACTTTAATTAAACAAGGAATTTATCGGGGAGACCTTGAAAATCGTAAAGCCGGGTGCATGTATTCTGAGCGCGGGAAAACAAAGGCCATATGCCCTGTTTGCTATCTTCTTGGGGCACAGGGTTTGGTCGGTTTTGTCCGGGTACCATTTCTTTATACGGATATGCTGCCGGAAGATCTCTATTCCGTCCGCCTCGATAGGGCCTCTGGTGTTGTAAGAGAAAAAACAAACCGTGAATACCAGGTGATCCGTGATGGCGCCGTATTTGAAGGTGTTCTGGAGATCCTTATCAGTGACTCCGCCCGTAATTGGGTTCTAGGCAAAAAGCGTGCAATCGGCGCTGAAGCAAGGGAATTTCAGGGGGATGAATGGCTTAGTGCAGGAACATTGACTTCCGATAAAATCATTGATGAATTTATTATCAAACGGATCGAAGCTATTACCCTTCTTGGTGGCTATAAATCAAAGGGATGCGGCCGCGTGAAAATCAACGTCTTGGAGATCAAATAACTCCCTTGCTGACTATCGGGTGCAAATTCACGAGGGTGTTCTAACCACCATGAAATCATCCTGACAACAGGTTAAATACACCTTGAAAGAATTCACTTTTTCATCTTTTGAAGCAACCTGGACGGTTCGTACCCCTCTTTCATTGCCAGCCTATGCTGGGTCAACCATACGGGGCGCTTTCGGCGGGGCCTTCCGGCGGGTAGCCTGCACAATGAGGCAAAAATCCTGCGCAGGATGTCTCCTGCACAGGCAGTGCGTATACTCGGTTGTCTTTGAGACAAAGAAAGAGGATGGCGTATCTGAAGCAGTGCGCCCTTTTGTGCTGGAGCCGCCAACAGGAACTCCCCACAACTTCGTACCCGGTGAAACCTTTTTAACTCGCCTCGTGCTATTCGGACGGGCAATCGATTATCTTCCTTATTTTCTCGTCAGTTTCCGTGAACTTGGCGAACGTGGTCTTGGTTCTGGCCGGGGAAAATGCAAACTAACCGAACTTTCTGCTGTCAATCCCCTGACTGGCGACCGGGCTGTAGTTTACCGGGACAAGGACAAACGGGTGCTTGATGTTAACTTTGAATTAACCGCATCCGAAGTGATTCGGACCGCCTCCATTCCATGTGCTGATCGGCTTACAATTGATTTCCTCACCTATACCCGCTTGAAATACAGGAATCATTTCATAGACCGGCTGGAGTTCTCAGTTTTTATCGCCAGACTGATAGACCGGTTCGAGGCTCTATCTGGCTCTTCTCCCGAAGGCTGCCCGTGGTTGAACGGAAAAACAGTGCGTGAACTGATCGGGCTGGCAAAAAATGTGCGGATTGCTGCCCATCCGGCCCAATGGCTGGATTGGACCAGATATTCTGCCCGGCAGAACACCCGGTTAAAAATGGGTGGGGTGAAGGGAAAGGTCATTTATGAAGGGGGTTTTGAACCTTTTTTGCCTTTGCTTGCGATCGGCCAACACCTCCATGTAGGTAAGGGAACGGTGTTCGGATTAGGGAAATACAGGGTTGAAAGTGAGTGAGTTGCCCAACGAACAAAGGACAATTTCTGGCTCAGGATCGCTTGCTGCCACAGTCGGTTTCGATCTTGTCGGTTCCGAGCTTGGCAGAGATATCGAGTCTGCATTACAAACCGCATTAAATGCTGGCGCAGTCTTCTCAATCGAAAACAACCCGCTTTCTATCTTTCGTCATGCCCTTGCTGATTCTATTCGTAACATCGAAATGCATCCTCGGGGGCGACTATTGCAAGATTTCCTGTTGAAAGGTCCATATGAGGATAGAGGAGAAATCCCTGGCAATTTGGTCGGTAAGCGCCTTTCCGACACGGAAACTGCCTCGGCCATCACCTTTATCTATTCGTATATGGTCAACTGCTTCAAAGGCGCAGTCGCTGAGTTACTGGCGACAAAGGCATGCTCAATCTTGCTGAAACAGCTCCAACAACAAGCCGAATTACCAACAAGCGCACGTCTATACATTGGTGACATAGTGGGCATACGCCGGATACGAGGGAAAGGTTTTCTCAAGGGTGCTGATCAGCACATCCTGATCGGAGCACCAAACATGGGTGACGGTTCGAACATCACCGTTGCAGGTGTGTCGGAGGTTAAGTCGTATATCTGCTCCGCGGGCCGTTTACGTAGACAACTCGATCAACATCTTCGCCGGGCAGAACGGGGCATGCGGGTGGCGGGCGTTGACTACCCGACCGGGAAGGTCCATGTGGGCAGCGGAAAAAAAGTACGGCCTATATATATTACTGTTCTGCCCAGTAACTGGAAATTGCCCCGATCATTTCGATTCGAAAATTCCGCTAATAGTCGCTTGCTTCATATTGACCAGGGTGCGCCTCCACAAGAGGACGACGAGATCAAGCAGACCGGGGATAAAGAGTGGCGTATAACCCTGCGATGGTCGAAAGAGGCACTTGCCGCGGCCGCCTTTGAGATGACTTTCTGGTATATGGAGAAGGTCGGTGAAGTCATCTACTCTGAATTTGTACCGGACGGATGGGAGAAAATGACACAGGCTGAGGCAGGACGAAACGCGGCAAAAATGATGCTTTACTATGCCTTGCTTCGTTGCCGTACCGTTCGTGATGAACAAAGAGCCATTGCTCTTTACAACAACTACGGATTTGGCTATGCCCTCGGGATGAACTTCAAAAACGCGAACGGAAAACGAGAGATGCTTTGGCCTCAAGACCTGGAAGAAATTTCCTCTGTTGGAAAGACAAAACACGGCTGCTATCTTCGTTAAATACAAATCTCTAAAAAACAGAAAAACGGCTTTCTGGAAAGGAATGACCCGCCGCAGAGGGGATGTTTTACTGAAGGGTGCAGGGGGCAGGGTGCAGTAACGGCAACAGACAGGTGATGGGTGAAAATCAGTGGGCGGTGGACGGCCATGGGAAAACACAAAAAGCTTTTGGAAAAAATTCTGCGGGGTACGTCCGATGCTGACGTGGGCTTTGATGAACTCTGTCATTTACTGACACGACTCGGCTTTGACAAAAAAGTTCGCGGCAGTCACCACATTTTTAGAAAAACCGGTATAATGGATATGCCCAACCTGCAAAAAGACGGGCACCTGGCCAAGCCATATCAAGT
>JAJRVC010000176.1 GCA_024277475.1 Deltaproteobacteria bacterium | reverse complement strand
TAAGCCGGACTGTCCCCACTGTCCACTCCGAAATGAATGCAAAGCCTTCCACCTGCAATGGCCGGAGAAGATCCCGGCCCCCACCCGGGGGAGCAAACTGCCTCATTACAATGTGGCCCTGGGAATTCTTCGCAAGCGGGGGCGTATCCTAATCTATCAGCGCCCTGCCGAGGGTCTCTTGGGAGGACTCTGGGGATTTCCGAATTACAGAAGCAAAACGAATAAGGGATTACCGGAAGCCCTGCAGCAGGGGATCCAGCAAGATTATGGAATCCGGATCGAACCGGAGAGGATAGGGGATACCCTCTCCCATGGCTATACCCACTTCAGGATCACCCTCCATCTTTTTGAATGTTCCTTGCGGGATGAAGAAAAGATCGTGAAAAGAGCTTTCCCCGCCAAGTGGGTCTATCCCCGGGAGCTCAAGCGTTATCCCCTTGCTGCAAGCGACCGGAAGGTGATTAGAAAGCTCCCATCGATCTGCTGTCAGCAATCATCAAAAACATAGATCTCATGGGATTTGAAGTAGATTTCCTGCCATAGGGGCTGCGGGCTTATGCCCTGACAGTAAAGCTGTCTGGTTGGATGCTGATCGCTGAATGCTGTACGCTGCTTTTCACATGTCGGAGAAGAGCTTTCCCCCTTTGCCCCAGTTCTCCCGTTCCACCTCATCGATGACGATATAGGTGTGTTCGCTCGGTTTCCCGGCGACCCGCTCCAGGGTATCGGAGAATTCCTTGACGATCGTCGCTTTCTGCTCTTTGGTGAGCTTCCCGAGAAGTTTGAGGTTGATGTAGGGCATAGGATTGCTCCGTTAAAATAATGTTAAAGGATTTGGTGCCGAAGGGGGGAGTCGAAAATGCACCAGCGATGCTGACCCAGCGAGTTGTTTCTGGGTCAGTGAGCTGAGACCAATGACCCCATCCTATCATTTTGAGCCTTCGTACGGCTCTCTGTACGAAGGCTCAACCCCCACGGGATTGCTCTCACTGGTTCCTGAAAAGGGTGCTGAACAAAATCTACAATAGCCGACAACACAAGTCAACAACTAAATGCCTGTTTTTGTTCAGTTTGTGCAGTCGTGTTTATTGGCTGGTATTGTCCACTTTTGGCAAGAACAAGTTCTCGGAACCGTAATCCATGGCAATATTTTTACATGTTAATTATCCAGGGTGAATTTGTCCTATATGTTATTCTCAATCCTGGCAATTGGTTACAATTCGTTCTGAACTTTCTTTTCCCGATCCGGTATGATGCATGTCAGAAGTTGCCGCACCAAAGACATGAATCATGTTTCATTCGGAGGGAATTATCTTGAACCTGCATGAGATCCTTGTCCAGCCTGTACGCAAATCCGAAGAGCCGCGTCATCAGGAATTAATGCAGGAGCATCACTACCTGGGTTCTCTGCCCAAGATTGGTGAAACGCTCCGGTACGTCGTCGTCTGGCGTGAGCAATGGATCGCTCTTTTGAGCTTTTCCGCTTACCGAGCGGCAAACTGGTTCTACGTGGGCAACACCAAAGGATTTCGCCGGACCCACCGGGGATACTCCGCAAAAGATCAGGCTCCCAAGATGGTCTTTGTCAAGCCCTTGCAGCCTGATGCGCAGGCGGTGTTATCCCGGGCTATTCTGAAACCCCCTTATCGTACAGGAGGCTGCAAGATGATGCTGAAAGCCGCACAAATGGAATCCTTACCTGACTTCTTCGCCGATATCCCGGACCCCCGGCGTGCCCAGGGACGTCGCCATCGGCTCAAAACCATTGTGTAACGCCATGAACGATCAAGGGGATCAAACGCATATTATGAGCGCCATCGGTCATCAGAGCAAGATCTGCTACACCCAAAAAAAGTCGGCAGCCTGCCCGTAGGCGACACGCAAGAGACCAAACGAACCAACGAGATCAAGATGGCCATTCCCCTGCTGGACGCCATCAAGATCGAGGGGAAGACGGTGACTGCCGATGCCCTCTTGACCCAACGCAGGATCGCCGATTACCTCGTCCGGGAGCGCAAGGCGCATTATCACTTTACCGTCAAAGGGAATCAGCCCAATCTTCTGGATGACATCGAGTTCTACTTTCGAAACCGGCAGGAACCTGATTTTGTGGATTGCGCCCCGCCGGATCATGGCCGAATCGAAATCCGGAAAATCTGGACCACCGCAGACCTCAATGATTACCTCGATTTTCCCCATGTGGGACAAGCCTTTGTCATCGAACGGCACTTTACAGACAAAAAGAGCGGCAAACGATCTCGGGAAATTGCCTACGGAATCACCAGCCAGACACCACAACAGGCCGACGCAGAGCATTTACTCAAGGTGAATCGAGGCCATTGGTGCATTGAAAACAGCTGCCATTACATCCTCGACTGGAACTACGATGAAGATCGCTGCCGGATACGAACCGGTCACGGCCCGGAAAACATCACCCGACTGCGGCGATTTGCCGTTGGAGTCATCAAATCCAAGGGCGTGCGCAGCGTGGCTCAGAAAATGCGAGAGCTGACTCGCAATGTCCGGCTGGTTTTTGACTACTTGAGAATGACAAAAAATTCATGTGCCGCTATCTGAAAAAAAAGAGAACAAATTTACCGTGCATATTTGCCACCTTCTCATCATCAAATGGTGTCATGTCAGCCCGTTGACAAATGATATAAGCTCCCCAACCTTCTTGGCTAATTTCTGATTCCGTTCCATTTCTTTTTCAAACCTCGACACATTCTGACTGATGGCTGTAGGATGGATCCCCCCAAAAAGGTCGGCAATCTCCTGATTGGGCAGACCACAATATTTTTGGACCAGATAGATTGCAACCTTACGGGGAAGATTATTGCGCCCTCTCTTTGTTCCAGTGAGTTGCTGGAGATACCAAAGAAAGAGGAGACAAGTTTCAGGATCTCATCAGCCTGCGGGGCGGTTCGAAACCGTTTCCGTTCGATAATATCGTGGTCAAATTCTTTGCCGGCAAGGGTCTTCTTCGCCTTCTCGACAAACGCCTCACCCCCCAGGATCACTTGCCCAAACAGACCTTCACGCAACAAAAGGTGTCACACGCAACAAAAGGTGTCCAACAAAAGGTGTCAGGCCTTGACAAATGACAAAACGTTTTTTGGGAGGTGCTGATCGATATCTCTTAAACGTACTATGTCATTTGTCAAGGCCTGACACTCAGAGTGCTCTCCTAACGTCGAAATCAGCGGCGCGGTTTTTTGCGTCCGCTGATTTTATTGGTTATAAACTAATCATTTTTCAATTCAGCTTGAAGTTTTTTTTGTTCGATTTTCATTTTAAGGATTTTGTTTTGCTCTTCAATTCTTTCTGATATTGATATAGCATAAAGTTTGTTCGAAAAAATTAAATAGAGTATTGTAGCACAAGGTATTAAAACTAAAATAGATGCCAACAGTTCATCTCCCTTGATATGCCCCTGAGTTGAAAACATCCATATTATGAAAAAGCTCCATCCGATAGCACCTAAGCCTGCTATATAAGCACAAAATATTCTAAGATTCATTGTAATCTCCTATGGTTTATAACGGCGGCTGTTGAGCCG
>JAJRVC010000175.1 GCA_024277475.1 Deltaproteobacteria bacterium | reverse complement strand
GCCGAAGTCTATGGTGGGCTCGGTTATTCCAACCTGTCCAAAAATGTAATCTACATGGGCGTCAGGACGACTGGGAGGGGCGATGATGACCACCTTGCTGGTTAGGATATCGGCACCGCCGAGACCATCGATCTGCCTTTTATCCGGGCTGCCCATTACCCGCAAAAGGAGTTTCGTTCTTTCCTCAATATCCTGGGGGAGTTCATTTGCGTGAAAGAAGATGCCCTTGCTTGTTCCGCCGCGCATAATCACACATCTTAATCGATTCATAATTCAAATTCCTGGTTTGAGCCGGGGCGAACCCGAACTCTTTTAATTACTTTGTTCACTAATTGAACATCAGTCCCGGCAGCCACAGGGCGATCTGGGGAAAAGCCAAAAGTGCGCCTAACACAAATAAATCGCACAAAATAAAGGGGGCAATACCATAAAAGGCATCCGGCAATGTGATTTGCCCCTCAGCTGCGCTTACACACACATATACGTTCATACCCACTGGAGGTGTCACCAGGCCGATTTCGGTGACTTTGATCATAACGATTGCAAACCAGATCGGATCAAAGCCCAGGTCCATAATGAGGGGAAATACAACGGGCAATGTGATGGCTAAAATAGCAACCGCATCCAGGACTGTGCCCAAAATGAAATACATGAGTAATACACCCATCAGGACAATCGTCGGCGGTAGTTTAAGCTGACTTAACGATAGGGACAGACCTACCGGTATCTGGGTGACACTTAAAAAACGGCCAAATATAATAGCACCGATAATAATAAGAAAAATCATACCATTGGTGCGCATACAATCAATAAGTGACTGCAGGATACCGGCGTTTCGCCACCCCTTAAGGGCTACGACAATCGCGAGAGCACCGGCCGCTCCAATACCACCGGCCTCCGTAGCGGTGAACCATCCGGCAAATATACCCCCCAGTACCAAGCCGGCCAACAGCAAGATAGGCCACATGTGCATCAACGATCGTATTCGTGTCGGCCAATCGCAGTGGACATCAACTTTGGGAGCGAGACTGGGATTGATGAAGACCCGTAAAAAAATGAAGGCGGCGTATGTTACAGCGGTAAGGGCTCCCGGCACAACCCCCGCCATAAAAAGTCGCCCGATGGATTCATCAGTGAATATAGCATAGATAATCAGCAATCCACTAGGCGGTATCATGGTTGAGAATGTTCCGGCGGCCGCAATGCTGCCAATTGCCAGGCGACGATCGTAATTGCGGGCCAGCATTTCGGGAAGGGCTGCTTTCGTAAAAACCCCTGCGGCCGCCAAAGAAGAACCACAGGCCAGCCCGAAGAAGGCTGATCCAAGCGTACTGGCAATGGCCAGCCCGCCGTTTAAACGTCCCACCCACTTGCTGATGGCTTCAAATGCGACTTTACCCAATCCGCCGCCGGCAGCGAAAGCCCCCATGAGTAGAAACAAAGGTAACGGACTTAAATCATAAGCCGAAGCAGTCGTAAAAGGAGTTGATCCTAAAACCATTAATCCACCCTTGGGACCGGTGAGCAAAACCAGGCCCAGGCCGCCAACCAGACACAGAACCAAACCTATATGTAAACCGGAGAGGATGAGTATAAAAAGAAATAAAATACCAACAATACCAACGATGGTAGGATCCATTTAAGGCCTGCTTTCCTTATTAAGTCCAGCTGCGGCTGAGCGCGAAGAAATTTTTGGGATATTTAAACAAAGCTGGACGCCAAAAGCTAAAAACCCAATAAATGCACTAATTTTGGCCGGATAAACAGGGACTTCAAAATCAGCGCCGGGCAAAACTTCCCGAATCATGAACGAACTGTAAGCATCCAGGCCAACGCGCCAGGTCATCACACCAACAATTAAAAGGGCCAGAATGTAGCTGAATAAATCAAGAAAAAATCGTTTGCGGTCGTCAATTCGCATCCGCAGCAGCTCGACGCGTATATGGTTATGGGTCTGCTCGCAAGGAGCAAAACCCAGAAAAACCGCCAGGGACAAAAAGATACCAACGACTTCAATGGTTCCTTCGATGGAACTGCCTAGAAAAAAGCGGCTTAGCACCTCGGCTAAAATAAGCAGCATCATGGCCGCAATCGCTAAGCCGCCTAGTATTCCTAAAGCATTAATGGTTTTTCCCATCAGATTAATCCTGGTATTTTTTGAGCAATTGACCGACTTTCTCTATGAGCGCCTTGCCACCGCCCTTGCCTTGCGTTTTTTCAATCCATTTGGCTTTGCTTGCTTCTTCGGAATCCTGCGCCCATTTTAAGACCTGCTCCTTGGGAATGTTTACCAATTTCAAACCGGCCTGGACCATTTTGGCGGAATATTCTTTTTCAAGTGCACGTATTTTTTTACTTTCAACCTTGCTGTATTCCTTGCCGACTTTTAAAACGATCGCTTGTTGTTCAGCGGACAATTTGTTGAAACTGTCCAGGTTCATTGTGATTAAGGCCACTGATCCGATGAACTGGGGTATCACCAGAAGGTGGTGATTTTTACCGATCTCATAAAGCTTGTATTTATAGTATGATGTTACGGGTGTATAATTGGCATCGATGGCGCCTTTTTGCATCGCAGAATACACTTCGGCCCCTTTCATGAAAACAATATTGGCTCCCAGTGCGGACATATGAGCAGCGTCGTAACCTCCGGCACAGCGCACCTTAAGTCCCTTGAGATCTGCAAGGCTGTTTAACTTCCTGGGCCCGCCAACGCTGTGTTTGCCGAAAACATGCACTGCCACCAAAATTTGATTCCATTTTTGTAAAGCCTTTTTCAGCTCGGGGGCCTGGTCGTATAACTCCCAGAAAAATTCGGCCCGTTTTTCAGGGGCAACCGGGCCTTGTAAGAACGGTTCGGCAACCGTCCATGCCGGCAGCTCGCGCGGAAAATAAGGTACAAAAATAAAACCCATGTCAGCCGTACCGGCCTGGATGCCCTTCAGGGTTTCCCGGGCCTTGAGAAGGGAGCCGCCGAAGTAGGTTTCAAACTTAATTTGTCCGTCGCTGCGCTTGCCGATTTCTTCGACCAGCCATTGGGTCATCTGGCCTTCCATGCCCCGGGGGGGGTTGTAGGTCGTGACTCTGAGTTTGACTGCATCTGCGGCCAGAGCAGTTGAGGTCAGCATTGCGGCAGAAAGCAGGGTAATGGCCACTATCAATACAAAAAATCCATCCTTGATACTATACCTATCGCTACTATTCAACATGAGACAACCTCCTTTCAATTGTGTACTTCATATTTTTTTTCCAAAGCCCTGATGCCATCAAGACCAATGAGGCGGTTAAAATGAGGAAAAGTGGTCATGCGATCTAAATAATCAGCCGTTGTCCCTTTTTTTTTGATTTCCAACATTAAGTCGCTTACTGCTTTTGCAATGGCATAGGTCGCAGATACCGGAAAGACGGCCACGTTGTAACCGATATCCTGCAACTCCCCGGCCGGCAACAGCGGACTCTTCCCATCTTCAAGGTTATTCGCCAAAGTAGGGGCATTGACTTCCCTGTTGATACGGCGCATTTCGTCAACCGTGCGTGGTGCTTCAATAAAAATGAGATCGGCACCGGCCTCCCGGTAAAGATTGGCGCGTTTAATGGCCTCCTCTATACCATGGGTCGCCAGTGTGTCCGTGCGGGCCATGATAACCAGATCCGGGTCCAGCCTGGCATCGACGGCGGCCTTGATTTTTGAGATCATATCCTCGCGGGACACTACCTGTTTTCCTTCCATATGGCCGCAACGTTTGGGGAAAAGTTGATCCTCTATGAATAGGCCGCCCACCCCGGCTTTCTCCAGTTCTTTGACCGTGCGGATTACATTTAATATCCCCCCGTGACCCGTATCGCCGTCAGCTAATATAGGCAAGTCGGCGGCGTCTACCATCCGTGAAACGCAGTCCGCCATTTCAGTCAGGGTCAAAAGCGATACGTCCGGTTTGCCCAGAAGTGAAGCACTTACAGAATAACCACCGACTGTAAGGGCTTTGAAGCCGGACAATTGGATAATGTGTGCAGTAAGCGCATCGTGTGCTCCCGGCATAATTAAAATTTCCGGTTCTTCAATGTATTTTTTGAAAAGGGTCGTTTTTTTCATAATTAATGATCCAGTATGCGCCTATGCGCAGAGTTTGCCCTAACGTTGTAATTGTGGGGTTTGCTGTTAGTGAACCTATCAGCTAAAAAATTTTGGTACTAATAATTTCTAGGATTACAAAATACAACCAGGAACTTTGCCGGGTGCTTCCCTAAACTGCGGGACATATGCGGGCGATCCGATTCAAAATAGAGGCAATCACCTTCGGACACATTATAGGATTGCCCGTCATAAATAAATTCCTGGCTTCCTTCCAACATATATACGAGTTCCTGGCCTTCATGCACAAAAGGCTCCAATGGAAGCTTAAACCCGGCCGTCAGGATATAACCATCCATAATCCGGTCAGACTTTTTATGTGTCAGTGATTCATACTCATAACCCATTGGAGTTCCGGAACGAACGATGGACTGACGTTCCGCAGACTTGACAATAGACAGCGGCGCAGGTTTTTGACTATGGGACTCGTCTCCCAAAAGTTCTTGCACATTGACTTTGAGAGCGTATGCAATTTTCGTTAGCGTAGGTATCGTCGGTGTTTTCTCACAATTTTCAATCTGAGATAAATAGCTTTTGGATAGTCCTGTTACATTCGCAAGCTTATCCAGAGACCACTTTTTAGCATATCTGCGCTCGCGGATACTTCGGGCAATGGTCTTTTCAAGTTCCTGACTTTTAAGCTCTACCTTGTTCATTACCTATCCTGTACGCTCTCAGTAAACGTTTGTCAATAGTTTTCTCGCATAAAATAATGACATTCTCAAAATTTTCTGTTCAGTTGACCTTTCTACAGTTGGGATATATAAGATCCGCAGGATCGCTGTCATTGTGGTTTTTCCGCCCATACGATTCCGATCCTGGCTTACGGTGTCTTTGCGTTTTGTTTTTGGAGTAAACCATGCATTCTTTTTCTGTATTCAGTTTTATGACACTGGCGCATGTGCTGATCATCGGCGGTGTATCCATCCGGGTCATCAGGGTACGGCTTCCGGTGGCGACTTCTCTGGCCTGGCTGATGCTGGTATTCTTTTTGCCTCTGGTGGGCGCAATGGCCTACCTGGTGTTGGGTGAGAAGCGTCTGGGGCGTAAATTTGCGGCCCGTACCCAGGCTATTAAAGGGCGTTATGACCGCTGGCTGCAGGATCTGCCGCCTGAAATTCGGTCCGACCGTCAAGGATTGAGTCCCCAAGCCCGGTCTCTCAGCCGCCTGGCGGAAACTACCGTCAATATTCCGGCAATGTCCGGCAACCGGCTCCAGCTGCTCGATGCGGCCGAACCGATTTTTTGCGCTATGATCGGCGACATCGACCGTGCCAAAAGATTCTGCCACCTGGAGTTTTACATCTGGACCGAAGGCGGAATGGCCGAGGAGGTGGGAGCAGCCCTGCTGCGAGCGGCCGGCCGCGGCGTGACCTGCCGCGTGCTCCTGGATGCAATCGGTAGCGCCGGCTTTCTAAAGAGCCGTCTGCTGAAGCAGCTTAAAGCCGGCGGCATCGAAGTGGCTTTTGCCCTGCCGGTCAGCTCGATCAGCGTGTTCAAGGTGCGGCCGGATCTGCGGCTTCATCGGAAAATAGTCATCATCGATGATGGGACCGGTTACACCGGCAGCTTCAACATGGTGGATCCCCGGTTTTTCAAACAGGATGCCGGCGTCGGCGAATGGGTCGACGCGATGGTGCGAATCAAGGGTCCTATCGTCCCGGCGTTGAACGCTCTTTTCAGGTGGGACTGGGAAGTGGAGACCGGCCGTGATCTGAACGCGCAGGCCGAAGGCGGAGACCCTCGTGCCGATTTCCGGGCCGGTGAGACCGACGTGCAGGTGATCCCTTCGGGGCCGGGTAGGACCGGTAACAGTATTTATCAACTACTGCTGATGTCCATCTATTCCGCCCGGCGTGAAATCGTTGTGACTACCCCCTATTTCGTACCCGACGAAGCGGTCAGCACGGCCCTTTTGACGGCGGCCGAGCGCGGCGTCAAGGTCACGATCATCGTACCGGAACGTAACGATTCACGGCTGGTGCACTACACCTGTCGTTCCTACTTTGATGATATGCTGGCCGCCGGAATCCGAATTTTCGGATTTAAAGGTGGACTGCTGCACACCAAAAGTATTGTGGTTGACCGTCAAGTTTCGTTGTTCGGTTCGGTCAATCTCGATGTGCGCAGTTTCTGGCTGGATTTCGAGGTGACCCTTGGTGTGTATGACCCGGATTTTGCAGAACGGCTATTGGCACTGCAGGATAAATATATCGAAGACGCAATACCGGTGGACCCGCAAACCTGGCGGCAGCGGCCGGGCAGGGAGCATTTTTTCGAAAACCTGGCGCGGCTCGCCAGCCCGCTTCTTTAAAAATTGAAAAATCCGTTCACAGTGGAAGATGGCAGTGAAAAGGTGATTGTTTGCCTCGATATTCCTTGAAGCCTTTTTGTGCATCAAAATCCGGGTGGCTATTTCCGACGGGTCGGCAGTTCAAAACGACTGACGAGGCCAGATGTGTTGGCACGCTTGTTTCAGCAACGCAGCCAAATTCGGTTGATTTGATTTGATGAGCAGCCGGTACCAAATGCAAAATTGCAAGATAAGGTGGCTGCATGACAGTAAAATACATCCAGAGATCACTGGAGCCTGTGCTTCGGAAGGCGGCTGGCCAGTTTCCCGCCGTGGTGCTGACCGGGCCCGGACAGTCCGGCAACCAAAGCCAAACTGGGTGCAATGGCAATGGACCGTGGAGCGTTGGAGAATAATGAGGGAAATGAACCGGGAATCCTAAAATCCTCACAACCATAGCAGGAAAAACCGCGTGATAGCGATTGGAAATGGGGTATTTCTCCAGAGGCGGATCTACAATATCGGTTTCCCCGGAGGGTAAATAAAAGAGGATTTAGAAAAGACATTTACAATTCACCATGAAAAGAGCTATTGAATAAGATGTCTATTTTCATATTGCTCGATAATCCAAATAGGTTTAAAAACCTATCAGAATTTGTTCGGCTGTATCCTATTCCTTTTCGATATCTCGAAGGGGCAATGCAATTTAAAAAATACCAGTGGATACGGGCGAATATTACGAAAGCCACTTCCGATCCGCGACCGGAAAGTTACAATATAGCACCTGACTCCATTGAATTGGGCGATATTATAAAGGCAGGTAGAACCTGGGAAGAGCGTTGTGCATGGCTGCTAAATGAGAATACGGTTTTCCCCTCCGTTAGTATTGGGGAATATGGTTAGCCACCCGCAGACCTTCTCAGTATTAGGATTTTTCTGGCCGCCAAAAAGGCATGAGCGACAAATGCCGCTGCCGCTATTCAGTTAATAGGAACAATATGCTCTACTTTTAGTCCGTTACCATCGAGTTTTCTGAGCTCATCTGCCACTACTTTTCGATGGCACTTTTGAGGATTTCGTTCAAAACAGAGCAGGGCCACATTGCGGCCGTGATTAATGAGAGAGAGGATTTCGGCCAGATGATCAGTTTTATCTGAAATATTGTTTTCGTACTTCCGAAAAAAACGGTCATAGTTGCCAGAATTATAGAGCTCATCTCGCAGCTCTTTAGGTGCGCCCAAGGCTTGGTAATTTATATAATCAATGCCGTTGCAGTTTAGCGTTTCCCTCAAGGCTGTTTTCGAGAAACCCCTTTTACGACTAACTGGCAGTTTGCGAATATCCGCCACCACTTCGACACCGTGACTGGAAAGGTGTGCCAGGAACTGTTCCTGATCGAGCTTTTCATAACCTATTGTAAATAATTTCATTTGTTTATCCTTCTATAATAAGTATTATTTACCATGATTCATTCGGACATGCAAATGTAGATTAGTACAACACCAAAAATCATCCGGTCAAAATATTCCTGGGCACAACATGTTTACGCCGGTAGACCGCCCAATCTTAAAACCTCAGCGCAAGAATTTTTAGCCGGCGCAAACAAATATTGGGTGGTATCAAAAATGAGTCCACCGGAAATAGAACACTTACAAGGGGGAGATACGATTCATTCTTCAACATTTGGCCCCCGATTTTCAGAAACGCGCAATTTCAACCCCGTCCCTCTTTTTCCGTCCGTATTTGAGGCGATCGTGAATGCGGTGGTTCATTGGGACTACTCCATTTATGGGTCAAAAATAAGGCTGCATCTCTTTGCGGACAGGCCGGAAATCTTCTCGCCGGGGAGCATTCCCAACACAATGACCGTTGACAGCCTTTCTGAACGGCAATCAGTGCGTAACGAATTGCTCAGTTCTCTGCTGGCTCGTTGTCCGATGAACGTCAACGCCATTGGTAGTCAGCGAAGTTTTATTATGGATAAACGCGGCGAAGGAGTACCGATCATCATCACTGAAAGCGAGAAACTTTCTGGACGTAAACCGGAATATCTTTTTTTGGATGATGCCGAACTTAAATTAACCATCTTTGCCGCGAAGCCGCCCCATGGAAAGGATTGATAGCTTTAGTCATGTACATCTCGTTGGTAACTGGCGCAAAGGACATGACGAATTTCTCATCCCTGCTTCTTGGCTAAAAAGGGAGTGATTTGTACAAAAAGATTCGATGCGATGTTGGGTCCTGCGAAAAGTTTCAACGCACTGAACTTGAACAGAAATGGGAACACATCAACCTCGGTAAACGCGTTCACGACGAACACTTTTTTATGGAAAACAAGGAGATGTCCGAATGACGGCCAACAACCTGTCAGCCGGATCCGAACCCGCCGAATTCGTTCTCTACCAGACCGAGGACGGCCAGACGCGGCTGGAAGTGCGTCTGCAAGAGGATACCGTCTGGCTTACCCAGAAGCGGATGGCGGAACTATTTCAGAAAAACGTGCGCACATTAACGAACATATCCAAAACAACTTTGATGAGGGTGAGCTGGCACCAGAATCAGTTATCCGGAAATTCCGGATAACTGCCGAGGATGGGAAACTCTACAATATCCAGCATTACAACTTCGATGTCATTATTTCAGTGGGTTATCGGACAAAGTCCTATCGGGGCACCCAGTTTCGTATCTGGGCTACCCAGAGACTGCGCGAGTTCATCATCAAGGGGTTTACCATGGACGACGACCGGCTCAAGCGAGTTGCCGGCAGCGACTACCTCAAAACTGCTTTCACCGGAGCTTTCCCAGAAATATCTTGACTTGTCGGCGAAATGTTATAATCTATGCGACAATGATAGGCTGTAACGAATATGAATGACGACCGAAATATAACGCGAGGCCAATTGGGGAAGATTGAGGCCGCGTTTCTCACCAAAACAGGTGTTCACGCCACCTTCAGCCTTGCCTTTGCGCGACAGATATTGGGGCATACAAAGGATGACCCGACGCCGCAGTTTCTTGAGCGACTTCAAACCAAGGGCTGGATAAGACGCATCCGCCGAGGGCGGTTCGCCGTTGTTCCTCTTTCTTCCGGTGAAGACCGTTCGCCACAGTTGCATGAATTTGTGGTCGCGATGGAATTGGTTTCTCCGGCAGTAATCGCATACTGGTCGGCCCTCAACCATCACGGCATGACAGAACAACTTCCCCGTACGGTCTTCGTGGCTACGGACCATCCCGTTCGCCGCCAGCCGGGAGATGTGCTGGGAGTGACCTACAAGATTGTGTCGCTGAAACCGGTCAAGCTTTTCGGCGTCATGAAAGACTGGATAGATGAAACCCCGTTCAGTGTTACGGACCGGGAGAAGACGATCATCGACGGTCTGGATCTTCCTCAATACGTGGGCGGAGTGAGTGAAATCGCCAAAGCATTGATCGGTTCCTGGAAGGCGCTGAACGAGAAAAAACTGAGAGAATACGCCGCAAAAATCGGCAACTCCGCTGTTGCCAAACGTCTCGGGTTTATGATGGAAACGCTGGGGTTGGGAGACGTCGAAGCGCTTCGCACAGCGATACCGCTTGCTTCCGGTTATTCTGCGCTTGACCCGACAATGCCGAAGCGCGGGAAATACAACAGGCGGTGGGGCCTTCTGGTAAATGCGGAGGTACAACCATGATTAAAACGGCCCAACTGCATCGAGCGGCCCAACAGGAAGGGCTCCGCTTTGATCAGATCGAAAAAGACTATGTCATCCTCTGGCTTCTGTCGGGATTGGCGCATTCAGGAGCAACAGAACACGGCTGGGTCTTTAAGGGCGGGACATGTTTGAGACACTGTTATTATGAGGGTTACCGGTTTTCCGAGGACATTGATTTCAGTTGCAGATCCGACGGAGAAAACCTTGAGGCATCGCTTCGCCTGCTTGAAATAGTTGCCGCATGGATTTTTAATGAATCGGGCATTCGCTTGTCCGTGCGTAAGCCTTTGACAGCGCCGGGCGATTTTCAGATCGAGATTCCCATGGAATACAACCGAGGAGGGGCGCGACGTCAGGGGTTGCCGCAGGTGAAAGTGCATCTGACCTTTGATGAGCCCATTCTTGATGCACCGGTTCTTCGGTCTATCAAGCCGGGCTATTCCGACCTTTC
>JAJRVC010000174.1 GCA_024277475.1 Deltaproteobacteria bacterium | reverse complement strand
GGTTCCGGAGGTTTCACCCACGGTTCTGCGGGCGGACGTATTGGTGTGACCACGTACACGCGATCTGGAGTCACCAAATGAATAGCGCGTTTGATGCTTGCTAATTCTTCCTTAGTGTCGTTCAGACCTTGGACGAGCATAACCTCCAACCAGATCTGCCCGGAATATTCACGCCTAAAATCTATCAGACCATGCAACATAGTATCAAAATCAATACTTCGATGTGGCCGGTTTATTGCCCTGAATATTTTTGCATTTCCTGCATCCAAAGTGGGCATCACAACATCAGCGTGTGCCAGATCTGTCCTCACGTCGCCCCGAAATAGAAGCGAACCGTTGGTAATAACGGCAACGGGCAGATGCAATGCATCTTTGGTTTGCCGAACCAGCCAGCCCAAATCCGCGGATAAGGTGGGCTCGCCGTCTCCGACAAAAGTGACATAGTCCACCGTCACCTTTTGTCCCAGGTGGATGATCTCAGCGAGAATGTCTTCCTTGGGATAGAAGCTCTCACGCTTAACCTGCAGATGGTTTGTTCTCCCTAATTGGCAATAAACACAGGCATAGGAACATGTCTTGGGTGGTATGGGGCTGACGCCGAGGGAGCGTCCCAGCCTTCGCGACGGAACCGGGCCGTAAACATACATCGGAATCTCCAAATAGAGCACAGACCTGTTTTTAAAGAACCAATATCGTAGAAGGTGAAACTCACCTCGGTTATTTCTTTCACCCGGTTGTCTTGCAGGTAGCTATCGATATCTTGGCGTTGAAATACTTCTGATCGGAGGTATAATGGCATTTTTTATATTTCTTGCCGCTGCCGCACCAGCAGAGATCGTTGCGTCCGAGATTCATCGCAGAATCCGGAGGTCTATTGAATAAAATTCTCAAGAATTTCATGGCTACTTTCAACCCTTCCTTGTCCACTTTTGGCCGAAACGGCAAATAAGATATTTTGCAAGTTGCGATGGGGAATGCGGGACAGACTACCTTATTTGGCCCTCTTCTGCATCTATAAGAATTCCATTCAATTCATGCAAAACCGCTCTTTCCTCGCTGGCCCTTCAAAGTAACCGCCCCATTCAGCAGATTGTGGGGCGGCTACTGGTGGATATCGACTCAGGATAATATCAATTCTCCGGTGTTACGCCAGAACTTATGAACCCCGGGTGAAGAGGACCTTGTCACAAGTCCAGCACGCCTGTTCCTTTAGCGGTTTTTCCGGGTCGATGTCTTTATCACAGAGATACATAATACCATCGTCGCCGACATACACCTTCATTGGCCGGGCGCTGGGATGAAAGATTCCGTTTCCCAGCTTCGTTTTATCTTCCTTCTGCTTTTCCATTTTCTCCTCCTTATTCTGGAATTGCAATTTGACATCTATTATTCCTGCGCTTGCGGCTCTGTTCAATTTTGTCCAAGCCGATCAATTACAATCCTGAAATCCCGGCCGGTTTTTCCCCGGTTGCTGTCGAGCCCAGAAGATCGACTACCAATTGATTGAAGTCGGCTTTGGAGGCTTCAACGAATACGCCGGTGTTACCGGCGACACAGACGGCATACTTACCACCCCAGACGACCCAGCCGTTCATCGGCATCCATTCCATTTCCAGTTTCTTGTCGAAGATTTCTGCTTGCTCCTCCAGACGTTTTGTATTGGCGGCACAGACCATGGCAACCATTTCCATCTCTTTTGATGAAAGGTCTCCCACCGCTCGGATGACTTTTCCCTCCCGGGTGAATTGTCCTGCTGCAACGACTCCCGGTAAGTCGATCAATCTGTCCAGTCCAATCATCGTCCGCCTCCTTTTCATTTACTCTGGGCAAAAGCGAAAGTCGTGCCAAGCCGTTTGTCGGACCGGAAAATTTTTATAACATAATAAATAATAATAAGATACAGTTCATTTTAGGCGGAATAAAAGGCAAATACAAGAAGAATGTAGGGCGGTAATCGTGCGTTATTGCATGCTTTACGATTGGGATATCATGCAATATTGCAATCAATCACCTGTGCGGGAATCATGACTTTTCCCGGGGATTTTCAAACCCAGTTTCCTGATTTTCCGATATAATGTCGACGGATTGACTCCAAGTTCTTTGGCCGTATTTTTGTGGCTCCATCCGTTTCTTTTCAATGCGGCCAAAATGAATAACGATTCCATCTCCCGCATTGTACCGGCAATTTCGACTACCGGAATACTCGTTTTGCCGAGAAGATAATCGGGCAGATGCTCCGGCCTGATTATCCCGCCGGGACTGAGCACGAAAGCGTGTTCGATGATGTTTTCGAGCTCACGGATATTGCCGGGATAATCATGGTTTAACAAGATACTCAACGCCGGAGGCGTAATCCCGGAAACGTTTTTCCCGCGCAACCGATTGAACCGGTCAATAAAATGGTCGACCAACAGGATGACATCATCCATCCTCTCGCGCAACGGGGGAACCACTAATTTTATGATATTAATGCGGTAAAACAAATCTTTGCGAAATTGTCCCCGGTCGACAAGCTCTCCAAGTTGTTTATTGGTGACCGCAATAACACGCACGTCGCTGGTATAAGATTGGGTGCTCCCCAGGGGTTCATAGGTTTTTTCCTGGAGAACCCGCAACAGCTTAACCTGCATCGCCGGTGAGATATCACCGATCTCATCAAGTAATAGTGTGCCTTTCTCCGCCAGGGCAAATCGTCCTTTTTTGTCCTTTTTCGCATCGGTAAAGGCCCCGGCCACATAACCAAACAACTCGGACTCAAGGAGAGTATCGGGCAATGCCCCGCAGTTTATGCTGATAAATGGGCCGGTTTTCCGCGGACTCTGGCTGTGCAATGCGCGGGCAATCAATTCTTTTCCCGTTCCACTCTC
>JAJRVC010000173.1 GCA_024277475.1 Deltaproteobacteria bacterium | reverse complement strand
AGAAATCCGGCACCTTAAGCGGTGGTGAGCAGCAAATGCTGGCCGTGGGCAGAGCATACATGAGCGGGCGTAGGGTTATGCTGCTCGATGAGCCCTCCATGGGGCTGGCTCCTTTGTTAATGATGAGCATGTTTGATGCGCTAAATGAAATCAATCAGGAGGGCACTACCATTTTGTTGGTGGAACAGAATGCCCGTATGGCACTGCAATTTGCCCAACGGGGGTATGTGCTGGAAAACGGCCACCTGGTGGTGGAAGGACCTTCCACTGAGCTGTTGGAAAATCCGGAGGTCAAAAAAGCGTATTTGGGTGGTTAATTTGACAAAGAAACGATGGTTTCCATTTACCAACAGCAGTGATTTACACTTGGGAGACATGCGATGATTGAGAAAATTGCTTTTGGCAAAACCGGTCACCTAAGTTCCAGAACCATTTTCGGCTCCGTGAGTTTAGGCGGGGTCGGCCAAGCCGAGGCGGATCGAACCCTGGATCTTTTGTGGCAATACGGTGTCAACCATATCGACACCGCACCCAAATACGGGGAGGCCGAATTACGTTTGGGACCCTGGATGAAAAAATATCGGGATCAATTTTTTCTGGCCACCAAAACCAGTGAACGAACTTACCAGGATGCCAAAGACCAATTTCAACGATCTTTAGACAGACTTCAGGTGGATCGCGTTGACCTCCTACAATTTCACAATCTAACGGATGTTGTGGAGCGGGAAATTATCATGGGACCCGGCGGTGCCCTGGAATTTCTTGTTGAGGCCAGGGAAGAGGGATTGACGCGATTTATCGGCATCACCGGTCATGGCCTCGATGCACCCAGGTTTCACCGACAGACCCTGGAACGCTTCGACTTTGACAGCGTGCTTTTGCCGTGTAATTATCTCCTCATGCAGGACCCGAATTATGCCAGTGAATTTGAGCAGCTCATCTCTTACTGCCATGAGCGTCAAATCGCTGTGCAAACGATCAAATCAATTGCCCGGGGATATTGGGGCGATAAAAAACGGAGCCGAAGCACCTGGTATGAGCCGCTGGCCGATGAAATGGCCATCACCAGATGTGTTCATTGGGTATTCGGTATTCCCGGTATATTCCTCAACACGGTCGGTGATTTGCAGGAACTGCCCAAGGTGCTGAAGGCTGCGGATGGTTTTGAGAAACGCCCCGCTGAGGAAGAAATGAACGCCATCGCCGAAAAGATGAATATGCAGACGCTTTTTAGTTGAACGTCTATCTTGTCACGCCTACTTCGCCTTTTTCAGGCCTCAATCGGAGTTTATAGCGGGAGGCGCTATCACGGAATTCGGCGTGTCCGGAAGTCAGCTCCGGATGGCTTTGACCTTGTCCATAAACGCCTGTACGCGTTTTTCATCCACATGGTTTTCAAACACGCCGTCGTATTTGAAGGTGGTGCCGACCACCGCCCCGTCGGCGATCGCGAGCTGTTCTGCCACATTTTCAAGATTTACGCCGGTGTTGGCGAAAACAGGGGTTCCGGGGACGACATCCCGGACGTTCTCGAGGATCTTCTCATCGGTCTGTATCCCTGCGGTCAGACCCGAGACGCATAGTCCATCGGGAAGGTTATTAAAGACCGTTGATCTGGCGATATCGACGATATCGCGGTCAGCCAGGTAGCGGGCTGCTTCAGGTACGATATTAAACAACAGCTTTACGTGTTGCGCGCCAATTGCATGCTGGTGACGGACGACAGCCCCGCAGTTGGTATTCCACAGCCCGAAGTCGCTGGCGTACACACCGGTAAAAATCTCGCGCACGAAGCGGGCGCCCGTAGCCACGGCCACATCGAGCGAAGCAGCCGGGTCCCAGAGTACATTTACACCAAAGGGCACACGGATGTCATCCATCAACTCACCGATAACACGCGCCATGGCCGCCGCGGTGACTGTTTCCACACGAGTCAGATAGGGCAGGCTGAACTCATTGGAGAACATCACAGCGTCGATGCCGCCTGCCTGCAGGGCCAGCAAGTCCCTGCGGGCCCATTCAAGGACACCTTTCATGCCTTGTCTTTTGTCGAATGAAGGATCGCCCGGCAGGGCATTCAAATGACACATGCCGATGATCGGTTTACGGCATTCAAACACCTCTTCTATCCATGGTTTTGACATATTATTTTCTCCCGTAACCGTTCACAGGTTCAGCGTTCAACGTTCAGGGTTAAGAACAAAGAAGGCATTAAAGATCCGAAGTTTTCGTTGAAAAAGCCCATTTTCCCAAATAATTGATAGTTCAGCTCCAAATTTTGGACCAGGCCTGACAAAGCGGACACTTTTCTCGTAAGTACGCGTCCCAAATGCAGTCCAGAGACGAGAATGGAACCTTGAACCCCTGAACGCCTGCAAGCCTTTTATGTCTTTTGTGAATCAGATAGTTCGTGCATCAGTGATTTAGTCGTTTTATACAGATCACGGAAGATTTTATAATTTAGCCCATACTTTTTATAACCTTCCGGGTTGGGAGAGACAACCTTTTTATTTTTTACCCAGCAGTTTATTTCCGTCAAATTCCTGAACAGGCCGATGCCTACAGCCGCCATAAACGCATCGCCGTAGCTGGCGCCGATCAGCTGCTGCGGGATTGCAAGCTCTATATCTACTATGTCGGAGACAAGCTGCATCCACAAATCGTTTTGGGTACCGCCGCCGACCGCCAGGATGCGTTTGGGAATGACCCCTTCCTTACGCATCACCTCCACGTTGTGGCGAATACCGAAAGCGACACTTTCCAGGATGGCGCGATAGATATCACCGCGGGTGTGCTTTAGACTCAGGCCAAACAACACACCTCGGGCGGCGGGGTCTTGCAGGGGGGTGCGTTCGCCTTCAAAATAGGGTAGTGCAATCAGTCCGTTGGCACCGGGCATAGATCCGGCCGCCTCTGCGGCGAGCGCTGCATAGGCGTTCTCACCGCCTGATTTTTCATTCTCGATTTCAGTTTGGGCAAACTGATCGCGGAACCAGGTGGTCAGGCTGCCGGAAGTAGACATTCCCCCCATAAAAGCGAAGGTCTCTTTTTCGAGAAAATTTGCGCTCCAGAAGTGCCGGGTCTTGAGGAGTTCGGCACTTTTCATGATAAAAAAAATGCTGCTGCCAAACATAATCATCATATCACCGATCTTCGCTACTCCTGCACTGATCGCCTCGGCGGCTGCATCGATGGTGCCGGTGATAACCGGCGTGCCGACAGCCAGGCCCGTCTCCCGGGCAGTCTGATCAGTCACCTCGCCGATGATTTCGCAACTCCAGGATGCTTTCGGTAAACGTTCGACAGGTGTGATGTGCCGGGCGACATTCGCATACCAGCCGAAATCTTTAATATCAAACAAGGGCGCATAGCCGCTGGCGCTGTAAGTATCGATACTTGCCACGCCGGTGAGTTTATATACAAGATAGGCCTGGCTGGTAAGAAACCACCTTGTTTTTTCAAAGATGTGCGGTTCGTTGTTACGAATCCATAGGATTTTTGGCCCGGCAGCCTGGGAATCCAGGTGGGTTGCGCTTTTGCGGAAAACATTTTCTTTTCCCAACACTTGATTGAGATGCTCGACCTCTTTTGACGACCGCGTGTCGATACCGTATAAAATGCCGGGGCGTAAAGGCCTGCCTTTCTCATCGATCGGCAGGACACACGGACCGATTGCGCTTGTGCCGATTCCCAGTATCTCCCGGGAATCGATACCGGATTTTCTCAGCAGCGCCTGAACAATCTCAACAAAATCATGCCACCACACACCATCCGCATCGTGTTCAAAGTGTCCGGGATACGGCATGCGCATGTCATGTGGAACCACATGACCGGCAATAACTTCGCCGTCTTTGGATACCAGGACACCTTTTGATGAATAGGTGCCGATGTCAACGCCCAACAGATATTTTCTTCCCATGGTTACCGTCCCCAGATCCGGATTAAGGGAAATTGAAGATTCGATATTCAATCAAAAGCAATCAACCCGGGTCAGATCAGCAAGTTTCCATTTTCAAAAATCAGTTTTCCGTCCAGGTACACCTGACCTTCTTGGCGCACATCTTTAACGATGTCCCAGTGGATAGCGGAGGTATTCGTTCCACCGGTACTCTGGTAGGCGCGTCCCAATGCAATGTGAAGGGTCCCGCCGATCTTTTCATCCAGCAGGATATCATGACAAAAGTGTTTTAGCGCCATGTTGGTTCCAAAGGCAAACTCCCCGATCCGACTGGCACCGGCATCGGTGCGGATTACCGCCTGAAGGAAATCCTGGTGGGTCGATGCTCTCGCTTCCTCAAGTACACCTTTATCCCAGCTCAGGCGCATATTCTCTACTAAACGTCCCCCCAGTACCCCCGGAAAATCAAAATAGATATGGCCGTCAACGGTTGTTTCAACCGGTGATGTGGCAATTTCACCATCCGGCATGTTCAATTTTCCGTCAAAAACCTCCCAGGTGCGCCCTTCTATTGAAAAACGCAGGTCAGTCTCCTTAGCGACTACGCGCACCTGTTTGCCTTGGCCGAGAATATTCGCCTGTCGCTGCCATTCCCGGCTCAACTGCGGCCAGTCCTGCAGACAGGCATCAAAAAACATGTCAGTGACAGTCTGTTCGTCCACTCCGGCCTGATGGGCCAGGGCAGCGTTCGGTACCCGCAGCAGGCACCAGCGTGTCTTTTGCCAGCGCAGCGTGGAAATCGTGCCCATCGCGTGCCGCAGTGCCGAAAGTTTATCCGCCGGAATGTCCCAGAATATGTCAAGGTTGTGGGCGCCACGCAAACCGAAATAGACATCCGCCCATTCCATGCCATAAGCCTCAATCTCGGGTACCCAGCTGATCTGTTCCTGGTTACCATATTTCAACATCAGACGGCTTAATTCCTCGGATAGGAATTGTATCTGTGGAAAAGCGCCTGCTTTGATGACGGATTTGTAGAGTGCCAGCGCCAGGGGGTAAGTGTCCTTTTCCACCATGGCGATCATTACTTTTTCACCCGGCGTGATGGCCATGGAATAGTCCACCAGTAGATCGCCCAGCTGGTTCCAACGCTTATCCAAAGTTCATTTCTCCTCTTTTACACTCAATTTTTCTTTCTGCTTTCCACTCCCGGATCTTTAACACTTTTTCTCTCAATGAACTCTCCGCCGATAGTACTTGGCAATGCTCCGTTCTTATCGATTTTTTCAATAATCAATCGCGCAGACCTGCCTGCTATTTGCCTTTTATTTCAAAAAAATTATCATCATAGTCTGAAATAAATGTCAGCAGTTTATCTCCTTTGGGCACCTGAAGAATTTTTACTTGCAAGGTGCGGCATTTTTCGAGAAAGGCTTCAAGATCATCAACCTCGAGACAAACATGTTCGATTTTTCTGACGCTGTTTCTATTATTGCGGGTCAGGAATATCTCGAAATGAAGATGCTTATCCAGGTAGTTAATGATCTTTAATTCAAAATTAATTTCGAATATGGCTTTAGAAAGGGTGGTTGGCAATGTCTTAGACTCTGATTTCTGCAACCCTAACAAGGTTTGGTAAAATTTATCCGATTTTTCTTCAGAGCTGCTGGTAAGTGCCACATGTTGCAATATCATAGAACCCTCCTCATCAATGACTCAACCGATATACAATTCAAAGAGAACTGAAATCAAAGGTTAGGCTTAATAATGACTTTTATCGATTCCCTGCCGTCCATTACCAGCTGAAAGCCTTTGGCAGTGTCGCTTAAGGGAAGTCTGTGGGTGATCAAATCATCTACGACGATGGTTCCCGTTTTGATAAGCTTTATGGCCTCGACAATATCCGGAGGACCACAATAATAAGAAGTAAGTATTTTAACCTCCCGGGTCCAAAGGGCATTTATCGGTATCGTAATGCGCTTGCCAGGGTCGGGTACAGCAAAAAAAACAATGGCACCGCCTTTATCCACACATTTCCATGCATGTTCAATCGCATCAATTGCCGAAGTGCACAAAACGACAACCCCAGCCTTTTTGGCATCTTTATCCAAAAGCCGTTCAGGAACATTCTGCGTGGCATCAATGGTAATATCCGCACCGCACCCGGCGGCAACCGCCAGTCTCTCCGGGTTTATATCGGAGGCCATAATTTTACAATTTTTTGATTCGGCAAGTTTTACGTGCATCAACCCCGACATACCGCATCCCATCACCATGACCGTTTGGCCCTCCTGCACTCCGGCAAGTCTCTGAGCTCTGATAACACATGCCAGCGGCTCGATGAAAGTGCTTTGATCATAGGTGATCATGTCCGGTAAACGGTAAGTCCCATGCTCTACCAGGGAGTCCGAGACAAGAATATATTCGGCAAATCCTCCCGGAAGCCTGTCTCTAACTTCCGAACAGACCGGGTAGTGTCCGTTATTACAGTATGAACATTTCATACACGGCACCTTGGGGGCAATGAATACCCTGTCTCCCGGTTTAAATTTCTTAACGGATTCTCCGACCTCAACGACTTCAGCACCAATTTCATGCCCCTGCACCAGCGGAGCTCTCGGAATCCGGTACCATTCAACAATATCGCTGCCGCATATGCCGCATGAAACTACCTTGACAAGCATCTCGTTTTGACCGGGCTTGGGCGTGGTCTCTTCTTCTATCCGAATGTCTTTGTTGTTATACCATTTAGCTACTTTCATGTAATAATTCCATTAAATTAAATTGGTTAAGAGTGATTTAACCCTCTAAAAGGAATACTGACAGGATTTACAGGATAAACAGGATCTATATTTCTTCAGCGTTTTCCGGAAGAAGGCATTGAGATCCAATCCGCTTGCGGCGTATTATTTTCATTCTTTGCCGACGCTGTTGAGGGTTGGCTTTTCGAGCGGAATATAGAAATTCTCGGCTTTTTTGTCAATGATGAACTCCTGAATATTCAGCAATTTAAAGAGGGGCGAACAAATTTTACCTAAATCTAATCATTTCCTGCTAACTTCTTTTTCAGGAGACCGGATCCAGACCTTTCTCTTTAATTTTCAAATGAGTCGATATCACGAGATCGACCGCTTCGTTTAAATCTAATCCAACTGCTACATATCCATGGTTTCTTAAAACAATAATTTTATCGGCCTTCAAAAACGTGTTGCAGGCCATGCATGCCAGTTCAAGAGTCCCATAGGGCACTTCTTTTTCCGTTGTGCCTATTTCGGCAGCCGCCCGGGTCAGCGTTTCAGGATCATGTACATGAACGATAGCGTTTATATCGGGTTTGCATTGAAAAATCATGGAATGCATAAACGTCTCCGATGAAGGAACATTGGGTCCCATATACTCTACCACACTCTTTTTTATTGAACACTTTCGAACATCTACTATATCATCCCGTTCGATACTTCCCAGATTGGAGCCCGATGAGGTAATGATCAACCCTCCATTGTGTCGAATACTGATATTCCCGGCGTTTTGATGGGTCATTCCATGTTGTCTGAGCAGGTTACAATTCTTTTGCACGAGAGGGTGGATATCATCTATGCTAAATGTCACATCTGAACCCAGCAAAATAGTTTTAAATTTAACTCCCACATAACCGTCCATTATTTCTTTCATGTTTACAGTCTTTTGTTTAAGCCTATGTGTTTTTGTAGTGAATCCGCATCATTAGACGCCTCCATTCGGCAAAGTATGTACATATTATGGTTGCCACGGGTTCCATCGATTTGGGCTACGAGTCAACTATTAATTCTTCACCCGTTATGCCGGAGATGAGCATATTTTCCTTTCCTATTTTTATCACCAAATACCTGAACCGTTTCGGTAACTCAAACATGGAGCCCTGAACCCTATTTTTTGAATCTATGAACGCCTATGATTTCCTTTTGTCTCGCGAACAGCTATCTGCCGCCATCATCCACCTGCGTAAATTTTCTTTAACCCGTCAAACGCCATAGTATAGACACCCTCCACAATTTTTTGTGCCTCGGCTTCCGGAGCCCCTTTGGGTTCGAAGGTACTCCACCACTTTAGCTCACACTGCTTTTCGTCCAGTGGCCGCACCTCCACGGTGGCGATATAATCTGCCAGCGGCAGCGGTGATTGGATAATCGAGTAGCTTAGCGTTCGCGCCTGTTTGTCCACACTCTCCAGTTTTTCTACAATCGGAGCGTCACTGTCTTGAAGTGTCAATGTGCGTACGGCCCCCACACCGGAACCCTCCAGGCTGCTGTTGGTGATGGCGGAGACGAACTTGGGAAGCCCGTTGAAGTCACTGATGGTTTTCCATACTTCGTCCGCCGAAGCAGGAATGGTCGTTTGCATCGAGACTCTGGACATAAATACCTCCTTATTAAATAGATCCATCCGGATCGGTGATATTTATTCTTTACTCTTTACACGATCGTAGGCGTTCGCAGTTACGATTCAGGCAAGCTTGACCCTATTTCGCACAATATATGGCAACCGTTTGGAAGACACCGCAGCGACTTGCCTCGTGCATACAACGCTGCACATCCACCACGCAAGGGCCGTGGTTGGTCAACCGAACGCTCACTTTCTGATCAGCATAGACTTCGATCTGCCGCTCGCCGTCCACGGCGATGGTGCAAGCAGCAGGCTCGAGAACCACCTCCTCCCCCAGAGACAGCAAGCGATATTCCCGGGTTTCCACCTTTCTGATCAGGCCGGGACCCACCGGGGCCAGCACACTGGTATTTCCCTTGCCCAGCCGCACATACATTCCCTGTGGATCCCGGGGGCCTATAGGCTTTAAAAGGCCGCCAATGGATGACATACCGATACAGTCCGGTTCAGCCCGCGAGAGAACGATCTCCCGGATGCAGTCCGGGTCCCAAAGGGCTCGGCTACCGACGAAGAGTTCCGTGCAAACCACCACATCGATCAAAGCGATCTCCGTCATCCGGCCATTTACACGCACTTCCAGCTGTTTAGCAACGTAGGTGAACTTTTTCAGATCTACAACTTCCTTAGCGATTAAAGCCGCCGCCATCCCGGCCACGGTGCCTTCTATCATACTGGGGAAGACATTGTTGGTGCCGGTGGAAACGGCAACCAGGGGGATGCTGCGGCAGCCCATGGCTACGGCGCGGTTGGTACCATCGCCACCTAATGTGATGATGCAGCCCACACCACTCTCGCAAAACCGTCCGGCGGCTTCAGTTGTGTCGCGTTCGTCGGCCCACATATCCATGTGAAGCTGGGAGGCCTGCAGCGAAAGTTTCAACCCCTTCAGGGCCTTTGCCACCAGTCCGTCATAGTCAGGCATGTAGACCACCTCCTGGATTCCGACGGCATCCAACGCCAGAAATATCCGCCGCAGGATGTGTGTTTTTTCCAAGTTGTCATACACCGAAGCATGGGTGACCAGACGGCGGATATCTTTGCCGGAGGCGGGATTGGCGATGATCCCAATCGTTAACATGATACATTCTCCAAAGTGGGGGAAACTTCGCGTCTTAGTACCTGCTTATTGAAATCACATCATGTTTGCGCATGATTTATGCCATAGCCAGATTGAATATTTAAGGAATTCTATCACTTTTAATAGAAAAGACAGAATACATCGTTAATCCAGTATCAAGCATCCAGTATCCTGGTCGATTACTGGTACGGCGTTTTTGTCCAAATAATATGGCCCAATCGCAAACGAAATGACAAGGTTTGTAGTTATTCAACCTGTGATTTAACCGTTGAGACGATGGTGTCCGCCTTTGGGATATAAACGTCCTCCAGTTCTGGACTGAAAGGCACCGGCGCGTGCGGGGCGGTGATCATTTTGCAGGGCGCATCCAGGTAATCAAAGGCCTGGTCGGCGACCAGGGCAATGACATCCGTCGCCACACTGCAGCGGGGATAGTCCTCATCTACCACGACCAAGCGATGGGTCTTCTTGACCGAATTCAGGATGGCATCCCCGTCCATGGGTGAGATGGATCGCAAGTCGATCACCTCGACGTCCACTCCGTCGTTGGCCAACTTGTCGGCGGCCTCCAGTGCCAGATGAACCATGCGCCCAAGGGTCACGATGGTCGCGTCCTTGCCCTGCCGCTTAACGTCCGCCACGCCCAGTGGAATGGTATAGTCATCCTCGGGCACCTCGCCTTCCATATCGTACAGCACTTTATGTTCGAAGAACATGACCGGATCGTTATCCCGGATAGCGGATTAGAGCAAGCCCTTGGCGTCATAAGGCGTGGATGGTACGATCGACTTGATCCCCGGTATATGGGCAAAAATCGAGTAAAGGCACTCAGAGTGCTGGGCGGCCGCCCGTACGCCGGCGCCGATCATCGTGCGGACGACCATGGGCACCTGGGCCTTGCCGCCGAACATGTAGCGCAGTTTAGCACCCTGGTTAAAGATTTGGTCAAAGCAGACACCCAAGAAGTCTACGAACATCAGTTCGGCAATAGGGCGCAGACCGGTGGAGGCCGCACCCACAGCTGCGCCGATGATGGCCGATTCGCTGATGGGAGTGTCAAGAACCCGGTTGCGTCCAAACTCCGTCGCCAGTCCCTTGGTGACACCCAGAACACCACCCCAGGCCTCTTTATTTTCTCCTTCCATATGGGGCAGGGTCGCGCCCCCCGCGACATCTTCCCCAAAGAGAACCACGGTAGGGTCACGGCGCATCTCCAGCCGCATGGCCTCGTTAACCGCATCACGAAAAGTTATCGTACGTGTTGCCATTGTTCTTCCTCCTTTTTCTCTTAACCCAAGTTCGACAATTGTAATACAGTATTATCCATGATATAAATAAGTTACAAATTTTACGACAACTTTTTCGGCACTACAGTTTACTTGTTTGAGCTGCCCCTATCTTTCTTTAATGGTATTTTAATTTTT
>JAJRVC010000172.1 GCA_024277475.1 Deltaproteobacteria bacterium | reverse complement strand
GCAGCTGAAACTCTTTGTATAACGCCTGTCAGTGCGTAAGGGAACAGATTCGAAGAGCCCGGTGCGGTAGTACCGCACGCCGGGATCTGTGAGGGGGCGGCTGGGTAACTGACCGTTCTACCTTGATTCGTAGAAGAAACTTTGGTCTTTGCTATTTTCATACGACGGGCTAACTAAAAAATCAATTCACTGTTCCGGCCAGGCGGTGTTTCATACGAACCCGGTTGCCGGCAGCCAAAGCGACCGGTTAAATAAGAAAAAGCATTTTTGTAATAAATGATGTAGAGCACCAAGGGATCTATAGACGCCTTGTTGTCCATGATGGGTGGAAAATGGATCCGGGATTAGTATAAGCTGGATAGAAACTGCGTTGGGTTATTTTATAAGACGCTATAAATGCGTGGATGGGATATATTCACCCTTGGAAGCAATGCGAAATATGAATACGAAAGATCAGTTGATATCGCAAAAAAATCCACCAAGAAAAATTCAGAATTCGAAATTCCAAACATTTGGCTTTTGATCTTTGACAATCTCGTAAAAAGTCAAAATTATCGAATTTTGACCTCATAACTTATTGAAATTATTAACTGCAAAATTTTAGTTTTGAGCTTTTTGTGCCTTTTTGCGGCCACATCATCTCTATATTTGGAATTTATATGGCCCAATAATCAACCCACCTTTATTAGCCCATTTCTGCGAATTCCGCCGTCAGGTCTTCGCGCACCTCGTTTTTCAGTGATTCAATTTTCGGAAAAAGTTCAGTCAGAATGTTTTTAGCATTTTCGATGCTGGTGATGGCTTGTGAAATTTTATGGACCTCCGACTGAGTCAGATCGATTTGTTCTTTGATTTCACCAATATCTTCACAAATAAATTCAAATTCGGTGATTACCCTGAAAAAGTCTTCTGATTCCATGGTTGTTCCCCTTTTAAAGATTTCCCCCGGAAAATTAATTTAAATTCAATAAGCTAACCAAATTTGAAAATCCGGTAAAAAGTCAAAATTCTCAAATTTTGATCTTTTAACCTATTGAAATTATAGATCCCAAAATTTGAAAATTAGCGCTTTTCGGACTTTTTACGAGTCCATCAAATTTATTGCTTCAACCACGGTGATTATCGGCACAATGCCGCAAAAACTTGAGTTTTTTCAGGCTTGATAGGGTTCGGGACCTTGTTTACGGCTTGACAAAATCTGACGCATGTTGCAATCAAAGCAAGATCCGGATCTAAAAATTTGTCAATATATCAGAACGAGGGACTTCGCCCGAATTTGAATCACCCTGTTTTTAAAAATTTCAGCGACTACGATTTGTTAGCGTCCGCTGAAATCCTCAAACAGAAAAAATAAAAATGAATGTTGATCCTGTCGAATTAGCAGCGCAACTGGCCGATGTAGTAGATGGACAGATACGGACTAACCGACCCCTGGCGCCGTTTACTTCTTACAAGATCGGTGGTCCCACAGCCGTCTGGGTCGCCCCGGTCTCGAAAATCGGAGTGGGCCGCGCCCTTGAAGTCATTCACGAAAAAAAAGCACCGCTGTTTGTTCTCGGGCAAGGTTCAAATCTGCTGGTTTCGGACCGCGGCTGGGATGGGGTTACCCTTTACCTGGGTGAAAATTTTAGCAACTGGACCTTTGATCACCAGCAGGCGAAAGTGCTGGCCGGCACCCTGTTGATGGATCTAATTCGCGCTGCGGTGAAAAAGGGCCTGTCCGGTTTGGAACTACTGGCGGGGATTCCCGGGGGTGTGGGCGGAGCGCTGCGCATGAATGCCGGCGCATTTGGGCAGGAAATCGAACAGGTTACCGTCTCGGTCAGCGGTTTCAGGCGGGACGGGATCCCTTTTTCTGCCGATCGTCGTAGAATTAACTTCGATTACCGCCGGGTTCCGGAACTGGAAAAAGTGGTTATTACCTCTGCTCTTTTTCATTTCGAAAAGCAGGATACCGGGACTTTAAAGACGCGCATGGAAGATATTCTGGCGCTGCGTACCGGAAAGCAGCCGCTGAACTATCCTTCCTGTGGCAGTGTTTTCAAGCGCCCGGCCGGCCATTATGCGGGAGCTTTGATCGAGGAGACCGGTTTGAAGGGAAAACGTCTCGGCGGTGCCATGATCAGCCGAAAACACGCCGGATTTATTCTAAATGTGGACAATGCCAAAGCTGTCGATGTATACGCTTTAATTCAGCTTATCGAAGCCAGGGTGCTGGATCGTTTCGGAGTCCAGCTTGAACGGGAAGTTAAGTTAATCGGAAAATTTTAATGAATTCCATCGGATAATTGGGTCGGTTATTTTTCCTGAAGTGGATCCGTTTGTTATAAAAAATGAGTATACACGCATCGAAATATCCAGGCAATTGGACCCTTTCCCGTTTTTTTATACCGCTCGCAATCCAGGCGGCCTCCCAGGCCCTGAGCTACCCCCTGGTGGCCATGGTCGCCTCGCGTGGTCCTGGTGGTCCGCTAAATCTGGCCGGTCTGGCACAAGCGAGTACGGTCATGTTTTTTCTCGGAATGATCGCCATCAGTTCCGTTACGACAGGCATGGTTTATGCCAAAACACGCGAAGGATATCAAAAATTTCGGAAAGTTACCCTGCTAACCGGACTGGGGGTCATAGCGATTCAGGCGAGCTTGTGCATTCCCGCTCTTTCGCATCTGCTGTTTGGTCGACTTATCGGCCTGCCACCTTCGATAGAACAGCCGGCCTACACCACTTTCGTGATCAGCATTCCGCTGCAGTTTCTATTCTTTGTGCGGGTTCCTTATTTTGTTGTCATGTACATAGGCCGGGCCACCGGTAGGGCCAGCCTGGCAACCATCGTCCGTATCGTTCTCACCACATTGCTGTCTTTGCTTTTTTGCATCCTGGAACTGGTCGGTCCAATCTGGGCGGTTGTGTGCCTTACCATCCCGGTTGCCATAGAGGTTCTGATTTCCAGGATATTTGCAGCTGCTTTTTTAAAATCTCTTAAATCCTGCCCGGAGAATCCACCCGGGGCAAGGGAAATCTTTAACTTCAACCTTCCGCTGTCGGTCGGTGGCTATTTTCTCTCGGCCTCGGCCATCATCCTGGCGGGATTCATCGCTCGTGCACCCGATCCCGATCGCATCCTCCCGGTGTATTACCTGGCACTCGGGCTGGCCAATCCAGTGGCATTTGCGGCGACACGCATTCAGACCATTGTGCTCGCATTTCCTCCGCAGCCGGGCAGGGATAACCGGACATTTCGCTTTTGTTTGACGGCAGGCACCGTCCTGGGAATTTTACCGTTGATTTTCACCCTACCCGGTCTTGCAGAATTTTACTTTATCAGACTGCAAAAGCTGGGTGCACAGGACCTGCCCCTTGTCAAAATGACCGTGATGTCTCTGATTTTTTTCCCCTTCAGTGTGGCTATACGCGCCCAGAGCGAAGGCCTGGCCGCCTGGTTAAAAAAGCCGATAACGGTTCTCACCGGACATGCGGTGTTTATGGCTACCATCATCGTTGTCGGTTTTGCTCTGCTCTTTTTAGGAACACCGGGACAATTGATCGGTCCAGTGGGCCTGACCCTGGGAAGCCTGGCCTCTTCAGCCACTATGCGAATTGCACTGGGCAGGGGGAAAGAAAGCACCACTCCGGTGGGGCAGACAACCACTTCGGTTGGGCAGGTGCGTTAAAAAAAGCAGGTTGAGCCAAAGTGACGGCGGACAAGAGCAATCTAAATTGTCTAAAATTTAGGCATCTTTCAACTTTCCTCCCAGTGAATACATTCTACCGGGCACGTATCCATGGCCTCTTCAATGCAATCCGCAGGGCCGCCTTCAGGCATAATGACTTCCGCTTTCTCTTCCTCTTCATTAAATGCAAATACTTCCGAGCAAAGTTCTACACAGCTTTCACAGCCAATGCATTCATCAGAGTCTATCACAACTGTTTTTCCCATTTTCAATCTCCTTAGATATTCAATAGTCAATTCTCCGCCGGCGAAGCCGGGTTACGCATACAGACCAATTTAAGCTTGTTTTCAGAATAATCAAGGCACCTTTTTAGTTGACAGAGCATCGACAAAATAATAGTTGCAATAGTCTTTGCCGCAAAAGAATCTATGGCCATAATGACAGTGTTATTAATGAGGAATCGTCAATGGGATCTAAACCTGATATACAAACAAACAAAAAGCCGGATGACCGCAGCAACCGATTTCAAACCGGAAAAATTCTGGCGCTCTCCGTCGGGCATTTTATCCACGACGTCTATTCCAGCTTTCTCTCGCCACTTTTACCCCTTTTGATTGAAAAATTGTCCTTAACCCTGACGCAGGCCGGTTTTCTCTCAACGGTCATGCAGCTGCCCGCGTTACTGAACCCCTACATCGGGGTATTGGCCGACCGCATCAGTGTCCGTTATTTTGTTATCCTGGCTCCCGCCATGACAGCGGTTCTTATGAGCCTCATCGGAATTGCTCCCAGTTACGGCGTTTTGCTGCTCCTTTTATTTATCACCGGCATCAGCGTTGCCATTTTTCATGTACCCGCACCGGTGATGGTAGCACACCTGTCTGCTGCCAAGAAGGGCCGCGGAATGAGTTTTTTCATGACCGGGGGAGAGCTTGCCAGGACCATCGGTCCCCTGGTGGCGGTGGCGGGGGTTTCCCTTTTTGGTCTGGAAGGATTTTATCCGGTGATGATTTTTGGTTTAATTTCATCCGGTTGGCTGTACTTAAAACTTCGCGATGTCCCGATTAACGATGTTTACACAAAACGTAATTTGTCGGCGCTGCAAACATGGCGCAAGTTGCGCTACATTCTTTGGCCCTTGACGGCGATCCTGATTTCTCGCGGGTTTATGCACGCCTCCATGACCGCTTTTTTGCCGACCTACATCAACCAGGAAACCGGCAATCTCTGGTTGGCCGGCATGGCTCTGACGCTGTTTCAAATAGCCGGCGTGGCTGGTGTGTTGACGGCCGGCTCCATGAGCGACCTGTTCGGCCGCCGCAAAACACTGCTGGTTTCTCTGGTCGGTGCACCGATTTGCCTGTTCGTTTTTTCATCAACCGGGGGTTGGTTTCGGATAGCCGCCCTGCTTGTTACCGGATTCACCCTCTTATCCACCACCCCTGTCATGCTGGCCCTGGTCCAGGAACATGCCAAACACAGTCCGGCGGCAGCCAATGGATTGTTTATGATGATATCGTTTATCTCCCGATCGGCGGTGGTTGTCGTGGTCGGCTTCATTGCCGATCGCATCGGACTGCATGCCGCCTATTTAATCAGTGCCGCCATGGGTTTGATCGGTATCCCGTTTATTTTTCGGCTACCGAAAAAGTAACTGTCCGCACCCGACGGCGGAGAATTGACTATTGACTGTTCAATAGTGACAATCTCGTAAAAAGTCAAAATTTTCGAATTTTTATCTAATAACCTATTGAAATTATTAAGTGTGAAATTTTATTTTTGTGGTTTTTGTGCCTTTTTGCGGCCACATCAATAGTCAACCATCAAAGGCCTCAGCATTCCAAATCAACCCCTGAACAACTGCCGGACATCAGCGAGACGGTTGTGTTATTGATCCTGATCTGATACGTTGCGACAGGCAAAATCAGTTAAAAGGAGAGAAAATTTCATGACAGATGAACAGCCAGATAACCTTGAATTCACCATCGACCGATCAAACCTCTACCTTGAGGAATCATTTACCGACCTGAAAGCCGGCACCATCAAACGTCTCACACCGGTGCGTGCTGATGGCTCACAGGACAAAACCCGTAAAACCGTTTTTGTCGGACACACGAGTATCCTTACCCCCAACGGACCCCTTCCGATTCAAAATGTCATTGCCGCCAAGGAACTGCAGCAGGCGATAAAGAAATTTCCTGAGGCGATGCACGCGGCCATGGACCAGTTGATGGAAGAAGTCAAGAAATACCAGGAACAGGAACAATCCAAAATTCAAAAGCCTGATTCACGTATCATTGTTCCCTGAAGGCAGACAGGCAATAAAGGATTGATCACGAAAACACGAAATTTTGAAAGCCCGAAATATTTCTTTAATGTCTAAGGTACTAAAATGGGAATACTAGACATATTTTCAGGGAAAGACCCTGAAAACTATGAGCAAAAAGGAGATGCACTCTTTGAAGCCAACGCTTACGGAAAAGCCATCGTGGAGTATGAGCGAGCGCTGGACAGGCTGGAAAAATCGTCACCCCGGGATGACGGCTACCGGCGGAACCTCCAGGATAAAATTCGCACCAGCAAAGAATCCCTGGCGCTTGAACATCAACAAACAGCCGAAAGTCTAATGGAAGCCGGCCATGATTACGATGCCCGCCAGTACATCGATTTGGCGCTGGAATTAACCGAAGATTCGGAGCTAAAAAATACCCTCGAACAACAACTGCAAAACAGGGAAGACCCTGAGGCCGAAGACATAGAAAATGACCTTCCTGATATTGAAATTCAGGATGATCACCCGGATTATGAAGATGAACAGATTGAAGAACCGCCCGACGTGGAAGAGGATGATGAATATTTCGCTGCGCTTGTCGGTACGTTGCCCGATGATGTTCAAGACGCCTACTTGGGTTATGGAGAGGCGTTTAAAACCGGCTACCAGGCCCTGAACCGGGGAGATTTTAAAGCAGCGGCAGAGCATTTGTGTACAGCCATGGAAGAACATCCCGATCCGGCAAGTTATATCCCCCTGGAGCTGGCCTCAGCCTACCTGAATCTTGGCAAACATGACGAAGCCCACCGGCTGCTGGAATCGTTTCTGGAATACCATCCGGATGCTCTGCCGGCCTATCAGCTTCTGTTCGAAATTTTCTGGGAAACAAAGGCCTTTGATCTCGCTGAAGAACTTCTGGTTTCTCTGCCGCCGGACCTGGAGGAATCCGTGGCTGGTTATCTGCTGCGGGGCGAAACCCTTTTTCAGGCGGAAAAATACGGGGATGCGAAATCGTTTTACCGCGAATTTTTAAAAACCTACGACTGGAATGAATCCATTGCCCGGGCCCTGGCCAAAACCCATGAAGCATTAGGCGAAATGGCCAACGCCCGTAACCTATACAGCGAGATTATGGCTCAATGCCGCAGCTGTCATGCTCGTATCGACCCTTACATTAAGCAAAAATTCGCCGATCTCAGTTTTACCTCCGGTCTGAATACGCCCGTTGTTCTGGAGCTCTATCTTTCCCTGGCCCGTGAAGTTCCGCAGAATGCAGTCGAATATTATCAAAAAGTCAGCCGGATTTATTCAGCTCAGGGTAACGTGGAAGAAGCCCGTCGGTTTCAGCAAATAGCCGAAAAATTCGAAAGTCAAAAATAAAGAAGAATTTACCAATGCCCTTTAAACCTGATTTCACCCTGCCGGCAACTGAATCAGCCCGGTCATTGTGGTTTGTTTTTCATGAAGGCAAGCTGTTGATAAAAGCCGGCGAAGCGGGACAGCTTATACCCCGCACCCGGGATTTAGCGAAATTCAATATCTCTCCGATCCACAAACAGTTTCTGGGGACACTGGACGACCTTCCCTGTTATGCCGCCGAGTTAGCGCACAATCGCAATGCTACCGACGGTTTTGCGTTTGAAGGTTTGCGGCGGCTTTTCGGCCGGCTGGAAGAAGAATTGATCTGGGTGGCGGGTCGCGCAAATCAGTTGGTAGACTGGAGCCAAAGTCATCAATTTTGCGGAAAATGTGGCCATGCCACTGAAGACAAGCACAATGAACGCGCCAAGATATGCCCGGGTTGCCGTCTGGTTAATTATCCGCGTGTCTCACCGGCCATCATCGTTGCCGTCATCAAAGACAATCAAATCCTGCTGGGCAGCAACCGGAACTTTAAGAGCGGCTTTTACAGTGTGCTTGCCGGATTTGCGGAACCGGGCGAAAGTCTTGAAGAATGCGTTGCCAGGGAAGTTAACGAGGAAGTGGGTATCACGGTAAAGAATATCCGCTATTTCGGCAGCCAGCCCTGGCCATTTCCGAATTCCCTGATGGTTGGATTTATAGCGGATTATGCCGGCGGCCGGATCAATGTCGACAAATCCGAAATTATCGAAGCCGCCTGGTATTCAGCCCAAAATCTTCCGCACATTCCCCCTAAAATCAGTATCGCCAGGCAGTTAATTGACTGGTTTGCTAATAAGTAACCTTCCTGACGATTTTAACAAACCTAACCATCTTATCGAATCAAACCGTGCCGCTACACCGGTCGTAAAACCTGGAGCCTGACATCCTGCACGTAATCTTTTGCCGCTTCGCGGTAAGCGGCCATGTGGGGGGTTTTCAGGTGAGCATGGAGAGCATCCAGACTCCCCCAGGCTTCAACCAAGGTGACGGTGTTTTGCCGGATTTCACCCTGAACAGGCAAACCGGAATCCACATCAACCGAGGGTTCATAGGCCAGACACCCTTCTTCAGCTTTTACCTTCGGGACATTTTCGTGTAAGACAGCCAGAAATTCGTCCAGACAATCCGGCTTTAACTCAATTGTGGCAATTACCTGAATCATGGATGTTCCTCCTTTGGATGTAAAATGTTGAAATGGCCACGAAAAGGCTCAAGAAGCACAAAAATGAAAATTTCATACTTAATAATTACAATAGGTTGTAAGATAAAATTTCAAGAATTTTGACTTTTTACATGATTGTAAATATTTTAAAAAGACATTATTAGAAATGCGGCAGGATGTCAAATTCTTGCTGGAATAGGTGCCGGGGTATTTGAAGCACAAAGCATGGACCCATCACTAAAAACCCCTATGAAAATAAAGAGGGGAGATTTGCAATTATTCGGTTCATGGAAGGCTAATATACCCGGAGGGGGGAATTGTGAATTGTTAAGATGCGAGCCTTGTGTTTCCATAATTCGGTAAAAAAGTTGTCATACTCACCCCATTGTGCTAATTTTCGAAAGTCAAAAATATCATCAGGTTAGAAACCGAATATTGCATGGAAGGCATCCCCTTTGACCAAGCATGCGAAAAACTTGGAATTTGACCCCGCAGCTTTGAGGACCTATCCCGGCGGATTGTGAAAAAGCGCAAAAAGAGTGCTGCGGATTGTCAAACTGATTTTAATACCCACCCACCGCCCTAAAATAAGGAGAGAGGCGATTAAAGAAAAATTGTTTAAATTTATTCACGCAGCCGATGTTCATCTGGACAGCCCATTGCGCGGCCTGTCTCGCTATGAGTCCGCACCGGCGGAATCCATTCGTGATGCATGCCGAAGAGCTTTCGAGAACCTTGTAGATCTGGCCATTGAAGAAAAGGTTTCATTCGTTTTGTTGGCAGGCGATCTTTATGACGGTAATTGGAAAGATTATAGTACCGGAATTTTTTTTGGCCGACAACTGGGCCGGCTCGGCCGACACGACATCTCTGTTTTCGCTGTTGCCGGCAACCACGATGCCGCTAATCGAATGACCAACGCCCTTGATCACCCTGCTAACATGAAGATTTTATCGTCTCGCAAGGTTGAAACAATAAGGTTGGATGAATTGGCGGTTGTGATTCATGGGCGGAGTTTTGGAACGCAGCATGTTGATGAAAATCTTGCAGCAGGGTTTGCTGCTGCTGAGAAAGGAATTTTCAACATTGGCCTGTTGCACACCAGTCTCGATGGCCGCGAAGGCCATGCCGTGTATGCCCCCTGTTCGGTAGATGATTTACGCTCCAAAGGCTACCAATATTGGGCCTTGGGGCACATTCACAAGCCGGAATTTGTGTCCATAGACCCATGGATCGTGTTTCCCGGCTGTATTCAGGGACGTCATATTCGAGAAGCCGGCGCCAAGGGATGTGTGCTCGTCACCGTCGCAGACGGTGCTGTGAATGCAGTTGAGAAATGCCCGTTGGATGTTTTACGTTGGGTCGAGTGCAGCGTTGATCTAACAGATACTGCTGATATGCGAGAGGTACTTGAACTCGCTCGAAAGTCCATTGAAAACCAAAGAGCATCAGCAGATGGACGACCTGTCGCAATGCGTATCCGTTTTGAGGGGGCAACCTCACTATCGGATGAGCTATCCGCGTTTCCAGAAAGATTTGATAAACAAATCAAGGCAATTGGCGCGGAAATTGCGGGAGATGATTTGTGGATCGAGAGAATCGAAAATGCGGCGGTCGGTAAACTCGATATGGAATCCACGTTGTCCGACGATAGCGCATTTGGGAATCTGCTTAAGGACATATTGTCAACACCACATAGTCCGGACGAAATAAGCGGCCTCAAAGAGGTGATTGCCGATCTCAGGCAGAAGATTCCCTCAGAGGCTTTCGGTACTGACTCCGTCTTGAATCTTGATGAAAATCAAACCGTCGAGCGGTTGGTTGATGAGGCCAAACATCTGTTGATTGGCAGGTTGTTGACGGCGGGAGGCGCCAAATGAGAATCGATCGGCTTGATTTAATTGCATACGGCCCCTTCAGCGACAAATCATTGACTCTATCGGACGGAGCTTCAGGACTGCACCTGATATACGGTGATAATGAAGCGGGCAAAAGTACCTCGCTAAGAGCCCTCATCGCATGGTTGTTTGGCATTCCAATGCGCACTCACGACAATTACCTTCACAAGAATCCTCAACTGCGAATTGGCGGTAAGCTCAGGCTTTCAGGCGGCGAAGAAATAGAATTTGTACGAAGAAAGGGTAAAAAAGGTACTCTGTTAGAACCGGGTACTGATGCTATCCTTGACGATTCAGTCCTATCACCGTTTTTACCCGTTGGTATTGATGAGAACCTATTCACGAAATTGTATGGAATAGATCATGATGGACTGGTTGCGGGTGGCCGGGAGCTGTTGAACCAATCCGGCGACCTCGGTCAGGCACTCTTTAGTGCGGCGGTTGGAACCGCAAGTCTCCGCAAAATTTTGTCCGATTTACAAAATGGCGCCGAAGAACTTTTCAAGCCCAGAGCTTCTAAAAAGCTCGTGAACCAGGCGATATCCGGTTTCAAAGAGGCACAAAAGCGAATCAAGGATGCTAGTCTTCCTGTTGCAGAATGGAAAAGGCTGCAAAAAGCACTCGCCGACAGCCTTTTCGCCATTCAACAGGTTGAAGAAGAGATCAAGGGGAAAATCAAAGAAAAAAGCCGTCTGGACAGACTCAATCGTGTAAAGGGTGTGTTGGCTGAACGCCGTGCTGTAATGTCTCGAATTGAAGAGTTGGGTGAAGTATTGCTTTTGCCGGAAGACTTCGACGACAAACGAAAAATCGCCGGCGAAAAATTACAAAATGCCAATGAAACTAAAAAAAAAGCTGAAGCCAAGCGATCCCGCTTGAAAAAAGAATCGGAAACGTTGAATGTTCGCACTGAATTGCTGGATAACGAAGAGGCCATTCTGGCGATTCACAAAGAACTTGGTGCTGTTGAAACAGCAATCAAAGATCGTCCCCGGCAAGATGGAAAAAGGCGTTTGTTGCGCAATGAGGCCGAGGAACTGCTAAAAGGCGTACGTCCCGATACCGGTCTCGATAATGCCGACCAGCTGCGACCTCTGGTCCACAACAAAAAATGGATCGCTGGTTTGGCTCAGAAACATAGTCTCCTGAATCAAAAAAAAGAAAAGGCCGAGGCAACACTGCGGGATGTCGAAGACGAGCGGGAGACAATCAAAAAAGATCTGGCTGAACAGGCCCAGTCGAATTTAGACCTAAGCGAACTAAAGGCTGCGGCGGCAGTTGCTCGCAAGGCTGGTGATCTGGAGCAGCGATTGGCCGATTCACAAAAACGCGCTTCAGATGAGAACGCGACCTGTGAGCGTGAGCTTTCCAGGCTCGGAAGATTTTCCGGAACCATCGAGGTACTTTCCAAAGTTGCCATGCCGGTGCCGGAGACATTGGACACTTTCGAGAATTACCTTGATCAACTAAGCGAAAAAGTCAGGGCTGATGGTCGCAGACAAAAAGAACTCGCAGCGGAGCGGAAACAGGCGGAGCAGGACTTAAAAGCACTGTTATTGACAAGTGACGTACCAACAATTTCGGATCTTGATGAAGCACGCCTGGAACGGAACACCGGCTGGAATCTCATTAAGCAAAAGTACATCGAAGAAATTGATATCGACAACGACATTGCAGAATTTGTATCTGATTCCGATCTCCCGACATTTTATGAGCAAAAAGTCGACATTGCAGATCACGTATCGGATCGACTTCGGCTAGCCGCAGACCAGGTGGTGAAACGGGCGGATCTTGAGGCCAGGATTGAGAATCTGAAATCGCGTCACGACGACATCACGGAAGAAATCAGAAAGGCGAATGAGGACAGGGAAGCGCATCAAAAGGACTGGAATTCTATTTGGAGACCATTGGGTGTAGTTCCCGGGACTCCAAGGGAGATGAAACAATGGCTTCTTAAAGTGGACAATCTGATAGCGAACGTTCAGGCAGCGGATAGGGTTTCCGGTGATACAAAAAAACTAGCCGAGGATTGTAAACGGCTCAAGGAATTAGTTTTTCTACAGATATCAAAATTCGATAATTCAATAAACCTGCAGGGGATGAGCCTTGAGGGCATGATTAATATATGTGAACAGCGAATCGAGCAAGAGCAAGCGGCTCTCGAACGCAGGCGCGAATTGGAGCATTCGCTGAGCGATACCGGGATTCGCATCAAAAGAGCCTGCGAAGAGCTTACCTCAATTGAGAACGATCAAGCCAACTGGGCGCTGGAATGGGGTCAGGCGATAGACGGCTTGGGGTTGAAACCGGATGTCCATCCGGAACAAGCGACTGAGGCTTTCGAACAACTATTGGCCTTTTTTGAGAAATTGGACAAATCCGAGGAGCTGCGCAGGCGAATTTACGGAATAGACCAGGTGTCGGAAAAATTTATAAATAAGGTGTTCGTGTTCGCCGATAGTATTGGCTTCAAAAAAGACGGTCAAGAAGCAACCACTATTGCCGCTCAGCTAAATCATGACCTGAATGAGGCCCGTGAAGCACGGGCAAGCCTCAAGAAGATTAAAACCCAGGAAAAAGAGATAGCGGAAGAAATCGAAGACGCTGAGATAACGATTCAAAACGCACGGGATCAACTGGCTTCTTTGAGAAACCAGGCTCGAGTCGAAACAGACGATGAACTGGAAGCAGCCGGTGAGAGCTCTCGAAAAAGGCGTGAGCTGCAGCAGAAATTTGATGCACTTGAACAAGAGCTCACACGCAATGGGGATGGCCTGAGTATTCATGAATTGGAGAAAGAGGCCGAAGAGTCGGATATCGATGCAATCGGGGGTGAACTGCAGAGAGTCTCTTCGGAACTGAAAGAGTTGCAGGCAAATCGGGACACACTACGCGACCAACGGCAAACGGTTCAAAACGAGATAAAGACCAAAGATGGTAGTGCCTTGGCCGCCAACGCAGCAGAGGAGGCGGAGCAGCAGCTTGCTACCCTGGTTTATGGTGTCGAGCAGTACCTTCGCCTGCAAATCGCCGCACTCATCCTTGAACAGCGAATAGAGGATTATCGGAAAAAAAATCAGGCCCCGGTCCTGGCGAGGGCCGGCGAACTTTTCTCCAGGCTCACCCTGGGGTCTTATGCGAATCTGCGGGATGAATTGGACGAAAGCGGCAAACCCATCCTGCTGGGTGTTCGGCCAGACGATGCTGAGGTATCTGTCGATGGGATGAGCGACGGAACCCGGGATCAACTCTACCTGTCGCTCCGTCTCGCTACCCTCGAACAACATCTGAGTAAGGGAGAGCCGATGCCCTTTGTCGTCGACGACATTCTCATAGGCTTTGACGACAATCGTACCAGGATCTGCCTTGAAGTCCTCGCGGAGCTGGCGCTAAGTACCCAGATCCTGCTTTTCACTCACCACAGGAGGGTCCTTGAGCTGGCCGGAGAGATCGAGGCGAAGGCCGGAATTTTTAAGCATGAGCTGCATTGACGATACTATCGTAAAAAACTTGAATTTAATTTTAATTATTTTAGGAAAATATTTTGACAAAATATCCCGCGTAGCGATAACGGGCTGGTATAAGAATATTTTAAAGAAGATCGGCCGAAACCGCCGGCTGAAGGGCAGGGTTAATCTGGTTAAAGATGAAATGAAATAGTGAATAATTGAAATGGGTCGCCCTTTTTGGCTCTTTTGACATGTTGATAGTACAACCGTGGGGTTATCAGTTCCGTTCTTATTCAAACCGGAGCTTCAACCGATACCGCTGGATACTCCGTCCGCCGTTCACATCAATCGCACGCAGAATGTACTTGCCGGCTGCCGGTATATTGACTACCAGTTGCCCATCGCCCTTCGGTGATTCATCCCGCAACCAGTTGCCACCGGCAGCGCTGTGAACACCAAGACCGATTTTCATGGCGTTTGGCTGTTCATCCACCGAAATTGACCACATGCCTTTTCTTGGGAAATCGGCGATAAAATAGTCTGCATCGCCTCTCGGCAATATTGCGCCGACAATCGTTCCTTCGGCAGGAATAGCTGCCGCGATGCCGGTGCTGTCATTGGGCTCATATAAGTCGGGTGCCTGGGTAAAAAGGGATCTCAGTTCATATGGATTAACGCTGCTTGAACCATTGTTATCAATCACCCGAAGCACATATCTCCCCGGCCATTTGATGTCAGTGATAAGTCGGTTATCACCTTTGGGAGAATTGTCAGGGAGCCAGTTGCCGCCGCCTGAAGGGTGAACTCCAAGGCCGGGCTTGATTTCTCCAGGTGATGATATCAGGTCGACTACCCATTCACCCGGCGATTTTGCATCAATCTCATAGTAGTCTGCATCGCCAGGAGGCAGGATCGTTCCGATGATTTTAGAATTTTTATAAATTTCATGGGCCGTGGCCACCGTGTTATTGGGCTCGTAATCATCAGGTGAGTTGACAAAGTCCAGTCTCAACCTATAGGGGGCCGCGCTTCTCTGTTTGTTATTGTCTATCACGCGAAGTACGTATTGGCCGGGCCAGCGCAGGTCTACGACAAGTTTGTTATCGCCTTTGGCTGATCTGTCGGGAATCCAGTTTCCGCCCCCTGCCGGGTGTACACCCAGACCGAGCGCCATTCCGGGCGGGGTCTGTTCTATGGCAATGGTCCATCTTCCGTGTTTGGGGATGTCGACTAATTGATAATCAGCATCGCCGGCCGGCAAGATGGTTCCGATTACGACGCTATTTGGGTCGATGTGTTTGGCCGTGCCGACATTGTCATTGGGCTCGCTGTTTTCAGGGCTGGGCTTGTATTCCAGTTTAAGTTTATAAGGGTCAATGCTTCGCGACCCGTTATTGTCGATCACGCGCAGCACATATTCCCCCGGCCACTTGATGTCCACAACGAGCTTGTTGTCGCCTTTGGTCGATCGGTCGGGCAGCCAGTTGCCACCGCCGGCCGGGTGAACGCCCAACCCCAGCTGCAGTTTACCAGGTTTTTCGACGATGGTTATCGACCATTCGCCTTGTTTGGGAAAATGCGCAGAATAATAGTCGGCATCACCGGTGGGCAGGATGGTTCCGATGATATCATCGTTCACGCTGACGGGCTGGGCGGTTCCAGCATTATCATTGGGCTCCGACCTGTCGGGGCTGGGTTTGTATTGCAGTTTAATAACATAGGGATCTATGCTTCTTGACTGGTTGTTGTCAGTCACGCGCAATACATATTTTCCCGGCCACTTAATATCTACGACGAGTTTGTTGTCGTTTTTGGGTGATCGGTCAGGCAGCCAGTTGCCACCGCCGGCCGGGTGCACACCCAATACCGGCGCGAGATTGTCCGGTTTTGCTGCAATGGCAATCGTCCATTCACCGGCCCTGTTAAAATCAGCGAGGTAATAGTCAGCGTCACCGGCAGGCATGATCGCACCGACAAGTGTGGCATTTGGATTGATCGCAGGCGCCGACCCGGTTGAATCATTCGGTTCGTATTTGTCCGGGCTGGGGCGGAAACTTGCGACGACCTGGTAAGGGGCTCCAGGTGCTAATCCTTGCTTACCGGTTACCCGCAGGACGTATTTGCCTGGCCATTTGATGTCTACAACGAGTTTACTGTCGCCTTTGGGTGATCTGTCGGGCAGCCAATTGCCGCCACCAGCCGGGTGTACGCCAAGGTCGAGCAATTGTGCAGAAGCAGCAGGTTTAATTATTAATTCCCACACGCCGGGGGCCTTTGTAGACATGGAGAAGTAATCAGCATCCCCAGCTTTTTCGATCGACCCTGAAATTGTGGTTGAGGGCGGCACGAGTGTTGCCAGTGCAATGTTATTGTTTGGTTCGACATCGGTTGACGCGCCGGCTTGCGGCATCGGCTTTACGGTACCTATGGTTGAACCGGTTAAACCGCTAAAAGGCGAGGCAAGGCCTGAGCCGGTATTTTTACCATCGGATGTGCCGGCTGCAGAGCCCACGCCGCCGTTGTTTCCGGTACCGTCCGCCTGGCCACTGGTATTCCGATCGCTGGACGGCAATGTGTTACCCTGGCCATCGGAAGTGACCGTCGAGGTGAGCGGGCACTCAAAGCGGAAGTTCCACTGGGTACCATGTGTTTTATCACAATTGGGAATAACCACTACAGATGCGGTGGTCGCACCTGGCGGAATGTCCATTTCAAAGGTGCCTTTTCCGCTTACACAGCCGGTGGTTTTTTCAATACCGGCGACGGTGATTTTCATTTCATCCTTGATGCGGTACATTTGCCAGGAAAAGCCGGCTTTTCCGACAAAGCCGCCAAGGTCAACGATGGCGCCGCCACCGGCATCACCACCGGAGTCTACGGCTGAGTTGCATTCTACCTCTAGTTTGGTTTTGTCTGCCTTGATCAGGGCCGTCAATTGGTAGTGGGAGATGGGGACCGGCAGCGATGACTTCGAGTCAAAGTGAAAATTAATAATGTCCGTTTCACCATCGGGCGCGTCCTTGCGGACTGAAAACTCGGCAATGATCTCAACCTCTTCACCCGGTTTCAGAGTCACGGACATCGGTTCGATTTTGTCGAGGGTCAGCCATTGTGCAGGCAGCGATGGACGCAGATTCAATTCTTCAATGGGGTGGGCCGTTGTATTGAGCACCCGAAAAGCGATGCCGTTGCCTTTGGAGCCGGCAACAAAAGTTTACTTGATTTCAATCGGTTTACGTTGCGGCGCCATAGTGATGAACGGTTTTTGAACCGCCGCGGAGGATGCCGCCGGTTGATTTTGCTGTGCGCCGGCGGCCTCAAGGTTGGCGACAGCGGCGCAAAAAACCAGCATGAAAGATATCAGCCATTTAAAGGTGTAAGGCTTGAAATACTGAACAAATTGCCGAAAATTTTGGCTTGCCTGGTTAATTATCGGTCTCATTTGACTGATTTTCCCTTAATGACCCGCCTTGGTGTTACTACAACGCCGACACCGCATCCGCAGATATTTCCTGACAATAGTTGATTGAGAATTATTTCGCGGAGTGCGGCATTTTCCATCCGCAGTTTTATTTCATCCCTTACGGATTGGTTGGCTGCCAGACCCTCATAACCGGCATGGGCGAGAATGACGGCTGCTTGGAAAGCGAGGCCGCCGCCCGCAGCAATTGAACTGAAAAGGAGGTTTTTACCGGTATCCCGCAACACGCCCTCAATGACCCCGCCGCGCAGAGCACGCAGCTGTTCGGCTTCGAGCTCTTCCATATCCGGCAGAAAGCTTCTCAGATATGAAATATACCGGACATGATCAGTTTCTTTCAAGTTGACAAGGAACTGAAGTTCCTGTTTAAGAAAACCGTTTACGGAATTTCCGGAAAGGATGTTGGTGATAGTCGGACTTGGCGGTGCCAGTTTCAAAGCAAGCAGGTAACCAAGTTTTGTACGGTATGTTTTCTTTCCATTAAAAATGAGATGCCAGGCTTGTGGCGGAGCAAAAATATTTGGATCCAGAGCACAGGCACAGTGCCAGGCGGCGACGTCCATGGCAATCTGTTTGCGGTATTCTGCAAGAAACTGTTCCGATGATGCGCTGTAGTTTTTCAACCAGGTTCCAAAAGCCGTTGAGATCATAGATTCAGAAATCAGACTTGTTGCTGTGGATAAATCGACATTGGTACTTAGTTGCCGTTCAATATGATCCAGAACACGCTTGTCGAAAATTTCATGGTACCGCAGCTCAATGTCGAAAAATGCATAACGGGCAGCGACGTTAATTTCATTGTCGGGATCTTTAGCGTGAGCGTAAAAGAGATCGAGGGCGGTTTCGCGTTCTTTTGATATCATGTTTTTGAACCCGGCAGTCAGCCCAGCGGCGGCTGCGTCGGCAATCATGGATTGCGCAGCCGTGGTAAAGACTATCTTGGTGTGCTCGCCCCGAAGATGCTGAATTTCAACTTTGGCGAGATCCCGTAATAGAGCAATATTATAACGATAACCCTGCGCACCGGAGAGCGACTGGATGTATTTTACCTCAGCATTGTATGCGGGCAGATAGGAAGGCTTGGCGATCGAGCCCCAAATGTCTAGCGGGGACCTGCTATCATACCTGATAATTGACGAAAGAAGCCAGCCGAGCCGGGTTCTATATTTTCCAATCGGGGGATAAAGAAGCGGATGGGCCTGATATAGGTCAGGCAAATATTTGCCATCAGATGCCATTTCCGCCTGAGCGATTCCTGCAAATGCTATTAACAATGCTGCCAGAATTATTCTACAAAAAAACCGTGCCGGATGCATAAGAACACCTTCCAAGGTAAGCCACCACGCAATAATAACACGAATACTCAATGGCGCTGGTGGTGTCAACAGTAATATTTCCAATAAATGGGATATTTTCGGCAATTTTGGGTATAGATCACCTGTGCAGCCGGGATGGAATTTTTTTTAAATGTTTGGTACTATTTGATTTTTCTTCCTGCTCATTCAATTCCTCCCCAGTCTTGATACCTGTCCCGGGACCAGCGCGAAAGGTATATCGCATCACAGCCGACGGCGAAGATGCTTGCCATAAAGCAATACTTGAAGCATTAGGAACTCCACACCGCTGCTATGCGCCAATTCAATTAGGACTGGCAAACCTCCCACGAGTTTCCGTCGGAGTGGCGCTTGATGCATTAAAGCAACATCGTGATGGGTTGGTCGAGCGTTTGGCGCATATCCAGGCTCGTAGAGAAACGCAGCACCCGCTTCCCTACTTTGTTGAGGCCATGTTTGACTACAGCCTCACAATGGTTGAAGCCGAGAAGAAATGGATTGAAAACTATATTCAGCAATTGGAGGTGACCGATGTCGAAAATTGATTTTAAAAAAAAACTGAAGCATTTATATCGGCCTTCAGCCAAGCAATTCGAGGTTGTCGATGTGCCGGAAATGAACTTTTTGATGATTGAAGGCCATGGCAATCCCAATACAGCGCAGGAATATCGAGAAGCGATTGAAGCCCTGTATGCAGTAGCGTACAAACTCAAATTTCTGAGTAAAAAAGGTTCGGACAACGATTATGTAGTCCCCCCTTTGGAAGGCTTGTGGTGGGCGCAGGATATGAATGCGTTTACCAGCGGTAACAAAGATGATTGGGATTGGACAATGATGATCATGCAACCGGAATGGATTACGCCAGAGATATTCGAGGAAGGATGCGCATTGGTGAAAAAAGCTAAAAAGCCTGCCGCCCTGCCGAAGATGAGGCTGCAAAATTACTGTGAAGGATTGTCCATACAGATTATGCACTTTGGCTCATACGATGATGAAGGACCCACTCTGGCAAAATTGCATAACGAATTCATTCCAAAAAATAATTATACCGTGTCCGGCAAACACCATGAAATTTACCTGAGCGACCCCCGCAAGGTGAAGCCGGAAAAACTTAAAACAATTCTCCGTCAGCCGGTTAGAAAAGTATAAAGGAAATGAAGTACGAGCAGGGCGAAAATTATAATCACCCTTGCAATTATATTGATTGTTATTATTGCTGAGGGGAGCGTATTCTTTTTGTACATAATGTAAAAGCCATTATATGAACCAGGCATGATCTGGACAGGTAAAAATCTTCGGTCTCCCCTAACGCCACCTGAACAATCGAGCAATACAGACCTTGACAAATCACTTGGTTTGGGCACACAGATTGCCGATATAGAGCGTCTTCCAGAAATTCAGTCTCCTCACGCCGATACATCAAAAACCCATTGTTTACT
>JAJRVC010000171.1 GCA_024277475.1 Deltaproteobacteria bacterium | reverse complement strand
TCACCATCGCGGGCCATTTCTGCGGCCGTCATATTGCTAAGTTCCAGCGCTGCAGCCACGCAGCCGCGTAAATACCCCGGTCGGTTGACGTGGTTATCCAGCAGCAGCGCGACACCGTATTCCGAAGTGATCAGATCAGCCAGGGCAAAACCGTCCAGCTTGGAAGACTTGACAAAGTAAAACTGATTGATGCGATTGACCGCATGCAGGATCTGGGCAGCCTGGACCTCAATGTCGGCGCCCGCCCGCACAAATCGATAGGCCCAGGTATGTTCTCGCAGCATGGCTTTATCAGCAGCGGTAATTAATTTTTTTCCGCGATAGCTGAACCACCCGGTTTTGTGGTTGACATCGACAACATTCAGGCCGAACTGGCCCCAATAGTGTTGAAAATTATCCGGATAGCGTTCCTTCACAATCTTCACCAGTGCCGGCAGTTCGCCGGGTTTACCGGGTCCGCCGGCTGTCCATTGAAACAGGCCGAAGCTGATAAATTGATTGTCCCAGGTGTTGACTGCGTCCAAATTTCCTTCATTTTCAGAAGTGGCGAAGATCACGTTCATTTCTGAATCGGTCAGGTTTACTTCGAGCAACTTTTACCGATGATTGCCGATAAATTCTTCCGGTTCCTGCAGTCCAACCCGATACAGACCTTTACGATGTAACCGACCTACAAAGATCTTCTCGGGCTTTGCCAGCAGCGTTGCGTAGACCACCTTATTCTCGACACTGATTCGAACCCGTTCTTTGCTAATCGCTTTAACACCTGCAGCGGTATTGACAACGCTGGGAACCTCGGTCACCTCCTCGGGTAACTGCAGGCGCTGCCCCACCCGTATTTTGTTCGGATTGACGATTCCGTTGATCTCGGCAATAATCCGCCATTTGCCGGCCGCACCTAAGGTACCGGTGGCAATTTTAGACAACGTATCACCCGGCTTAACGATATATTCCGACATCTTGTGACTCCCCCTTTCGTAGCGGAAAAATGTCTCCGCATAGCGGACGTGCATTTATGATCGGTAATATCGGATTGGGCTGAAATGTCAAGGAATTATGTGTTTTCCATTCCCTTGTACTCATCTAAACCCAAACCCGGCGCAGGCCCTTAAGAATTGAAATAAAAAAATGTCTGTTGATCACGGCATCGTTGCCGCTTTAGCAAAATTGCTCAGTGCTTTTTCTTCTTTTAGAGCTTTAGTTGTAAATTTCTTGCATTTCAATCAGCAGATCCACCAGATTTTCGAAATGCGCAACAGCCTTCTCAATCGGCTGCGGTGAGCGCATGTCGATTCCGGCCTCCAGCAGTTCATCAAGGGGGAATTTGCTGCCGCCGAGTTTTAGAAAATCCAGATAAGCCCGCCGGGCGGCTTCGCCCTCGTTGGTCACTTTATCTACCAGCGCTATAGCCGCGGACACACCGGTCGCATATTTGTAAACGTAGAAGGCGGAATAAAAATGTGGGATTCGCAAGTATTCGAGTGACAATTCGGGATCAAGGACCAGACTGTCGTCGAAATAAATTTGAAGCAGTTTGTGATAGTTTTCAGTCATCACCTCCAGCGTCAGGGGATCATGGGCTTCAACAATCGCGTGTGTGATCTGCTCAAATTCGGCAAACATGGTCTGCCTGAAAAGGGTGGCCCGGATGTTGTCAATTTCGCGGTTCAGGATGTATGCTTTCATCTTCGGATTGTCTTTATATACTTCCAGCAGATACCTGCTCAGAAGTCCTTCATTGAAGGTGGAAGCCACTTCAGCAACAAAGATCGTATAATCATGGTCCACATAGGGCTGAGATCTTTTTGAGTAGTAGGAGTGCATCGAATGCCCGGCTTCATGGACCAAAGTGTAAAGACTGTTAAGGTTATGCTCATCGTAATTAAGCAGAATATACGGCGGTGAATCATAGCAGCCGGAAGAATAGGCCCCACTTCTCTTACCGCGGTTTTCGTACTGATCCACCCAGCCGCCCAAAAGGCCTTCCTTAAGAACCTTGCAATACTCTTCTCCCAGAGGCTCCAGCGCAGTTACCCCCACATTGACGGCTTCTTCATAGGGCATACGAAAATTAATATCTTCGATAATCGGGACATACGTATCATAAAAGTGAAGTTCTTTTAGCCCAAGCGCCTTTTTTCTGAAGCTTAGATATTTGAACAAAGGGTCCCGGTTTCTCTTAACGGATTCAATAAGGTTGTCATAGACCGTCTCCTGGATATCGTCACTGAAAAGAGCTGAAATTTGACAATTATTGAAATTTCTAACCCGTGCATAAAAAAAGTCCTTTTTAATTGAGTTTGACAGGATTGCTGCCAGCGTATGCTGATGGTCCTGGTAAGCCTGGTAATACTGAAAAAAGGCCTCTTTGCGGAGCTCACGACAAGAGCTGGTCAAGAGGGTGGTAAAATTTCCGTGGCTCAATTCAATTTCATTTCCGCTGTCATCGGTGAGGGTTCCAAATTTCAAATCTACATTGTCCAGCTGACCGAACACCTGGGACGGCCCATTGGCAATCTCCCGGCTCATGGCTATGATCTGTTCTTCCCTTTCGCTGCGGGTATGGGGTTTGTACCGCAGTATTTTTTCCAGGTAAAAACTCAATTCACCTAAAGAAGCGTCTTCCAGGTACTGGCTTATGATCTTATTGGGAAGGGATTGTATCTCGGGCGTCATATAACTTGCCATTTCTGAAGAACGGGTCAGTATATTGAGGGTTCTTTGGTAAAGGCCCAGATAAAGTTGATTGGATTTATCTTCATCGCTTTTAAGATGTGCATAAGTATATAGTTTTTCAATCTTACGGATAAGTCCCAGGTGAAAATCAATGGCCTCTTTAAAAATTGCAACTGAATTTTTCAGGCGACCCTTATATTTTTGGTAAGACGATAGCTGCGTTTCGACTTCGGAAAAGACGGTTTCCCAGGATTTGTCAGATTTAAACAAAGGCGTTAAATCCCACTTGTGTCTATCCGGGATATCTTTCCTTTGTGGTATCGTCTTGGTGGACATATATTTTCCTTCCATTTTTTGCCATGTTGGGGGTTTACCCTGCCTTCTTGGCATAGGCAGCCGCCCCGATACCGGCCACACAGCCTTCACCGACGGCCTTGGCGATCTGCAGCGGCGGTCCGCAGATGTCTCCGGCGGCAAAAATGCCGGGGATGTTGGTGGCCATTTTTTTGTCGGTTTCAATATATTTCATCTGTTCGTCCAGCTGCACCCCCAGGCCGGTCACAAGTTCCATGACACCCCTGGCGCCCAACTCTATAAAAACTCCACTGACGTCGATTCTGGAACCGTCGTTCAGAACAACGGCTTCTACGCTGTTTTTTCCCTCGATAGCCTCAATTCCGGAACTCTCATGGAGGATCACATCACTTTTTCTAATTTCTTTTTTGAGGGCCTCCGTCACGTCCAGATCTTCGCAAACTAGGTGAACGCGGCCGGCGTAGTCGAGCAGAGTCAACGCACCTCCCACGGCTGCGCTGGCATTTCCAACCACGATTACCTGTTCATCCCGAAAAAACCCGGCATCACATTCCACGCAATAACTAACGCCTCGTCCGAGAAACTCCTTTTCGCCTTTAACACCCAGCCTCTTGCGGATCGTGCCGGTGGCAACAATGAGCGTCTTGCTGTCAACGGTTATATTACTTTCAGTGGTCAAAACAAAACGGGCGTTCTGATGGGAAATCTGCAGAACATCTTCTTCCAGAAAGAGAGCACCGAATCCGACAGCCTGCTCCCTTCCGATGTCTAGCATTTGTCGGCCGGTCATCCCGGAAACAGCATAAAAATTTTCAACATGGGCCCAGAAAAGACTGCTTTTATCCGGTTTGCCTAAAAGCAGCACGGATGCCCTCTTG
>JAJRVC010000170.1 GCA_024277475.1 Deltaproteobacteria bacterium | reverse complement strand
TTTTCGGTTCGATTTGATATGAGTCCACAATTTTCAATGATTACTTCCCGAATCCGTCGCCATACGCCAAAACAAAAACAGAAGCGACTTCGAATCAAGCTGATGACAGAAGTCAGTGTCATCATAGGCCTTTCTGTTTTCAGCTCTGCCACCACGGCAAATCAGCCTCCTCCCCTGCTAATTCTGCAAATTACGGTCGACCAGTTACGCGGTGATCTGCCGGACAAGTACATGAAAAACAGGGCTGAGGGAGGTTTTCGCTATTTGAAAGAGCAGGGCATCTGGTATGCCAATGCACACTACGGTCATGCCAATACCGAAACAGTAGTGGGCCATACCTCGTTGGCCACCGGTGCCGATCCGGCCCAGCATGGTATGGTCTCAAATGTCTGGTTTGATCGGCAGACCGGCAAATTGGCCTATAACATCGAAGATTCGCGTTATCCGGTATTGTCTGCAGGCGCCGGTGTGGATAAAAGCACCGAAGTGGATGCGTCACAGGCGCTGGCCTCAAGTGGTGGTCGTTCACCGGCGAACATTATGGTTTCAACCTTCAGTGATGAGTTGTCGCTGAATACCAATGGTCAGGCAAAAATCTTTGCGGTTTCTGTTAAAGACCGTGGCGCGGTCACTCTGGCGGGCCATAACGGTAAAGCCTTCTGGTTCTCTAAATCGACCGGAGAATTCATTTCCACCAGCTATTACTACGATGAATATCCTGCCTGGGTTTCAGCCTGGAACAAGCAAAAGAAACCTCGCGCATACCATGAAAAATCATGGCAACTGCTGAACAAACAATCCAGCTATCTTTATGGCGACGAAGATGACAACAGCGGTGAAATGGATATCGCCGGCTTCGGACGAACATTTCCCCATGCCTATGGCCCATCAAGCCAGAAATATTTTAATACCTTTTTGACCCTCAGCCCCGCGGGTGATGAACTCACTCTGGATTTCGCCAAAGCGGTCATCGCCGCTGAGGAACTGGGCCAGGATGAAATTACTGACTTCCTGGCCATCAGTTTTTCATCCACGGATTATGTCGGGCATGTCTTCGGGCCGTCCAGCCTTGAGGCCGAAGACAATATATTGCGTCTGGACCGGACTTTAGCTGAGCTGTTTGCCTATGTAGACCGGCAGGTCGGCCTGAAAAATACACTGATTGTTCTTTCTGCTGACCATGGAGGTCCGGAGACACCTGGCCACTGGCAAAAATTCGGCATTGATTCGCATTTCGTCTCGCCGGATAAATGGGATAAGGCGCCCTCAATTGCCAGGCTCAAGAAACGGTTCGGGATCGGACAGGAACTCATCAAATCCTTTTTTCCACCCTATCTTTATCTCGACCATGCAGCCATCCGGAGCCAGGGCCTTGACCTGGAAGAAGTGGAGCGGGCCGTTGCCGATGAATTAATGGGTATTGAGGGTGTTGCCCTGGCGGTGTCCAGTTCCGACCTGGCCAGCAACCGGTTGCCTGACACATTTTTAAACCGCGCAGCTTTGCGGAATTATCACCGGAAACGCTCGGGGGATATATTGATCCTGTTTCAACCCCATTATTTTATCAATGATTTTGATGGTGAAATCATGGCTGCCAATCACGGTGGCCCATGGAACTACGATACTTTCGTCCCGGTCATTTTTGCCGGGGGGCCGGTTAAGCAGCAGCGAATCAATCGTGCAATTGAGCCGATTGATATTGCACCGACCCTGGCCAAAATCATGAAAGTCAATACGCCATCTGGCGCCAGTGGAGTTCCCCTGAAGGAAGTAATGAGCGTCTATAAAAACTGAAAACTCCATAGAATCGAGGCCATTGTATCCAGCGGAAATATACACCCTGAAACCATCGGCCAGTAAGAAACATTCACACTGTATTAACAGTAATGAGCAAGAAGGAAAAAACGATGAAGAAGTTTGCATTTCTCAGTATCAGAATCGCTGTAACCACAGCATTACTATCTGTACTGCTGTATTCAGCATTGTATGCTGACGAGGTTACCCCCGGTTTTAATTACAAGATACCTGAATCAATCATGACCCCCAACGTGGTGGAAACCTCCATCGGAACCCTGAATTTTTACGATGGTTTGCCCAGTAAAGCTACCTCCGACAAGGTTTTTGACTATCTCGACACGGCCAGGGGGATGGAAGCCTTTTTGAGTACCATTCCGATGGCTTCAATCGAGGCGATGCGTCTTGCAAACGTGGAGATGGGGGTCACTTCGTCGAACTATATTATGATCTTCGATGACCTGATGGATTCAGCACCGTTGTTCTTAACCGGCAATACCGACACCGTGTATGCTTCCGGAATTCTGGACCTTAAAAAAGACGGCCCTACCGTTGTAGAAATACCACCGGGCAGTGGCCCTGGAACCGTCAACGATGCCTTCTTTCGCTTTGTCACCGACATGGGTAGTGTTGGCCCGGACCGGGGCAAGGGTGGAACCTACCTGATCCTTCCTCCCGATTATGAAGGCGATCTGAAGTACAAAGAAGGCAGCGAAGCCGTGGAAATGGAAATTGCCGGCGTGATGAAAACGGTCTTTGTTTCGAAATCACCATCCTATAGTAACTGGTTGATCTTGCGTGGGTTTCTCGTTGATGGGAAACCTGATGCGGCATCAAAAATGTTTCGTGAAGGTGTGAAAATATATCCTTTGGCGAAAGCAGAAAATCCGCCAGCAATGCATTTTACCAACGGTTCCGGCAAATTTTTCAATTCCATTCATGCCAATGATTACCAGTTCTATGAAGAAATAGATGTTGTTATCCAGCGTGAACCGATTGCCATGATCGACCCGGAACTAAGGGGTGTGCTGGCAAGCATCGGCCTGCAAAAAGGAAAGAAATTTGATCCAGATGAACGCATGCAGAGAATCCTGACCGATGCCATGAAGATTGGTAACGCCGCAGCCCGGTCGATATTTTTCAACTCCCGCCTGGAAGGCGCCCATAAATGGGAGGGCAGTCAATGGAAAACATTTTTCGTGGGTGGAGACTACAAGTGGCTCAAGGATGGTGGCAAAGGTGGCCGCAACCTGGATGCCCGCACCTACTTTTTCTACATGGCAACCGTTAATACACCGGCGATGGTGATGAAATTCATCGGTAAAGGCTCCCAGTATGCAGGCGTGGATAAAGATCGTGATGGCAACTATCTCTATGGTGAAAAAAATTACAAATTAACCATTCCTGCAAATGTACCGGCCAAGGATTTCTGGTCAGTGGTTGTCTATGACACCCAAACCCGTTCTGAACTGCAAACCGGGCAAAAATTCCCCAGCAAGAACAATAAAAAGGCTGGAATCGTCGAAAACGAGGATGGTTCGGTGGACTTGTATTTTGGCCCGAAAGCACCAGAAGGGAAGGAAGGAAACTGGATTCAGACCGTTGCCGGAAAAGGCTGGTTTGCGATTATACGGCTCTATGGCCCGCTGGAGCCGTGGTTTGACAATGAATGGCAACCCGGCGAAATCGAGTTGCTGAAATAGCAATGAACACCTCGTCAGGCAAAAACTGCAGGCTGATTGCAGTCGGTTTGTTTTTCTCCGCTTCCCTGGCCCTGGCCGAGGAAGGCGGCGGTGGCCACGTGGCCCCGGGGGGTGTGGCGACTTTGATCGATGCAGCACCCACCCGGAACGGTTGGGTGCTTGAGCCGATATTTGTCCATTACGATGGTGGCTTCAGCGCCTTTAAGGAGCTACCTATTGGTGGTTTGAAATCGCTGGGTCTGAATGCAAATGTGGACACTTTGACACTGGGAGCGCTCTACACTTTTGACAAAACAGTGTGGGGCGCCCACTACTCCGCCGGTGCTTTTGTGCCATACGCATGGATGGACCTGGAGGGCAATGTAAACAATGTGATTTTCAGAGACACGGCAACGGGAGTCGGGGATATTACGCTCATTCCAGCAATGCTGGCATGGACCAATGAGGCCTGGCAATACACGGCATCACTCTCTATCTATGCCCCAACGGGTAGCTATAAAGCCGGCAATCTCGCCAACCTGGGGCTGAATTACTGGACTGCTGACCCGGTCGTCGGTGTGGCTTACAGCAATCAGGAAACGGGTTTCAACTTCGGTGCGTATATGGGGCTTACCTTTAACTCTGAAAATAGCGCGACCGACTATAAGAGCGGTTCGATGTTTCACCTCGAAGCAAGCGTTCAGCAATTGTTTCCGCTTGGTCCCGGCTACATGGGCCTGGGTGTGGATGCTTTTTACTTCCAGCAGGTTTCGGGTGATAGCGGAGCCGGTGCAAAACGCGACTTCAAGGGGCGCACAATGGGCATCGGGCCGGTGATTAACTACATTCTTCCCGTCGGCACGGATAACTGGGTGTTTGAAGCCAAGTGGTTGCCTGAGTCCAATACAGAGAACCGTTTGAAAGGTGATTATGTCTGGGCCAAGGTGGTCTATCAGTTTGAGTAAGGCTACCCGCTTGGTGATACCTGTTTGGATGG